>CAZYQA010000093.1:0-7890 GCA_964649555.1 uncultured Muribaculaceae bacterium | reverse complement strand
CTTTTCATAACTTTTTTGTATGTATCGCTCTCTTCTTCTAGTGGTGGGTAATAAAAAATATGATAATTCTACTTCAAGGGCATCTGCTATATTAAGCAGCGAGTCCGTAGCTATACTTTTAACACCTCTTTCTTTAATATTATCAAATATATCACCCCAATTATCAGCACTTTCTGTAGGTGCATTAAATATTGATATAACATCTCTTGTTCTATCTTCCTTAACACCTAGTATTATATAATAAGCTTCATTTGATACTGAATCTCCTCGACGTGTGGCTACATATGTTGCATCAATATATATTATTGGGTATCTTGAATCTAACTTACGATTAAGCCACGCAGCTACATCTTCTCTTGCCCCATCTAATAAACGACTTACTTGGCTTTTGCTATAATGCTTACCATAGAAATCTTCAGATATACGACCTACCTGTGAGGTGGTTAATCCCTCGGAGTATAAGCTACATACTAATCTCTGAACTTCTGCTTCTTGATCTTTCAAAACTCCAAGTAACATTGGATAAAAATTACTCTCTCTACTGCGAGGTACTTGAGTTTGAAACATTTGTCCATTATGATAAACTTTCCTATCTCTGAAGCCATTACTAACATCATTAGTCTGCTCATTATAAATCTTACGTTCAGACTTCATTAAGGATTCCATCCTTGGCTGTTCTGTATTGGAATGTAAATTTTGCCTCTCCACTTTTTAATGATAAGACAATCACCCTGTTTTGAGAGATTGGAGATTGTGGAATGCAATTATTGTTCGCTTTCACGCTTATAGACTGTAATATCAGAGGCGTCACAGTCGAAAAACCGCCAAGTTTGCATACTGCCCTTGCAACTTCCATATAGGATTATTTTTTGCTGCTGATATAGAAAAAATATATTCTGCTATTTTGCACTGTTTTTGTGCATCTACTGCGTATGTAATTTGTAATAAACAACGCTAAACTTCCAGAGATGGATATAAAGAGAGCTGTCAGTCTTTGAGTGAGTTTCAATATGACTAACAGCCCTTGTAGTAGTATAACGTTAGGAAGTTATGGGTTTACAGATTCAATCGCTGCGAATGGACCGTAGTCTCTCCACTTCTTATCAGTTACATTTACATTTGCTGTATGCTCCGTTTTGCTGAGTTTTAAAGTGACGCCAGTAAGTTTTGGATTATATCCAAATATATCTGTAGCTACACTTTTCAACTGAGCATTATTATTAGTGCCAAGTTCTAATGTTTTAAGTCCATTGCACGCTCTAAATGCACTTGATGCAACTATCTCAGCCATAGGTAGAGTGATTGTCGTGACTTTATAGCAATAGTAAAATGCGTCTACTCCAATATCTTTAGCTGCAGGTAGGTATATTTCAGTGAGTGAGGTGCAACTATCAAATGCATTATCTTTAATTGTCTTTGCTATAGGCATAGTGACAACAGCAAGTCTGGAACATGAACTAAATGCCCTGGATTCAATTGTTTCGACATCAGTAAGCGTAATAGAGCTAAGCAAACTGCACTTATAAAACACCATATTCCCAATTATACGAGCTTTAGGAAGGCTGACAGAAACAAGTGAAATACAATTGTTAAATGCGCTATTTCCAATTGAAGTCACCATTGGAAGGGATATATTAATAAGTGAAGTGCAACTAGAAAATGCTGTAGCTCCAATCGAAGTCGCAGCTGGAAGACTAATCTCGCTCAAAGAACTACAAGTAGTAAATGCCCTGTCTGGAACTGCCTTAACCAAAGGAAGACTAATTGAGTTAAGAGAACTGCAACCGGAAAATGAGCTCTGCCCAATAGAAGTCACCTCAGGAAGTGTAACTGAATTAAGTGAACTGCAACCAGAAAATGTGGCATCTCCAATCAAAGTCGCAACAGGAAGGCTAACTGAAATAAGAGAATTACAACCGGAAAATACACTATTTCCAATCGAAGTCGCTACGGGAAGAGTTATAGATTTTAACCCTTTACAATTTCTAAACATATAGTTGTTAGAGGGACCATTATAATCTTTCAGTTCTGTTGCATTGGGTAGAATTACTGAAATATTAGCTCCCTCAGTTTGAAATTTTTTCGTAAAAGATTCCGGCACATTTATACTCGATGTAATTGCATCGGTGATGACATAGGTTGTATTAGGGGTGAGTGTCGCAGGTAGATTATCAATAGTATAATTGGCTAATGCTGTAAATGAATTAACTGCTGAAAAATCGGCTGTGTATCGTTTACCGGCTTTGTACTCTTTGTTTACAGAAACACGCTTTTCAAAAACTACTTTATTCGTGGTTAAAACATTGCAAACAAAATCGCGCGCCTCAGCCGCACAAGGATCTATCATAATATAAACAGTCAGGCCGTTATTCATATTAACATTCTCTAACTTCAAATTATATGAACGACTACCATTAAATATTGTCAATTCCTTAGGCACATCACCCGGTGTCCAATCACTAGGGGTACCCAATTTAGCGGTTAGCAGTGCATACTTATGTTCAAACATTATATTACCAGTTGGTTGATATTCGAAATCTTTATACTCCATATAGCACATACCACTGAGATGTGTCAAGTCATCGCCATTCCCTTTTTGAATGCGGTTCTCAATAGTATTTACATAATCTATATAGTTGCATTTATCAGCAACTGTGCCATTGTAAAGAGCAGGGTAAACAATATGGTATTTTGCACCTTCCAATACACCGCCACCATCAGCCGTTATAATCTCAAAATCGGCTTTATTGTTGCCTTCACCTCCGCTTTTTAACTTAAAGTTCGCAGCCCACTTGTCGGTATCTTTTTCGTAGAGAGTAAATATATCACCTGCACTCCAAGTAAGTTTTACGCTTTTGTCCAGTTGCTCTTCGAATTCAACTCGTGTATCAACACCCACAGATGCTGAGATTATTGCAACTCCCGAAGTTGGTTGCTCGACATCTAGTGTTAAATCTATCTCCTTTTTACAGCTTCCGATAGTTAATGCTAAACTAACTATGGCAAATAAAAATAAAATCTTTTTCATTTTTTTCAAGTTCATTATATAGTTAGTAAATTAAATGGATCCGTCATCACCAAAACCAGGAACAGACCCAGCTAAAACCGAACCTTCGATTTCAATTTCTACCACCTCAATTTGTGGCGATTCGTAATTATTCTTAGAGAAGCTACTCCTTTCTTTGTGTTGTTGCATCATATTGTATTGATTAATTTAAAATTATGTTTTTTGATAAGTATAAAAATCAACTGCAAAGTTAAGGAGAGTAAAAATAAGACCTTTACAAAAAAGTAAAAACATGTCATGTAAAATCGTAAATATATTGTTTTGCTAATTACCAAATCGTAAATTCAATGAAAAATGAATGCAAAATTGTACGAAACTCATTTTTAAGGAGGTTTTACCTCGTTTTCTATGAAAATTGAACTTTAGTATGAACTCCCCAACATTCTCCGCATAAAACGTTAAGCAGAAATTTTATCAAAATTATTAAACTTGTATATTGTCATGTTTTTCAGAGTTGAGTGTCGCCAGATTTTGTTGTAAAACACTCCAATTCTATTTGGTAAGCAGAGAGTAATTTATTATCATAAATTAACTCAAATTTAAGACTCTTAAAGGAACTATCTACCATAGCATTATTCGAATAATTACCTCGTCTGGATATAATTTTTACCACGTTGCGAGCTAAAGCAATGCGTACTGACATGCATACTGCACTCCTTTACCCCCAATAGAAAATCTAGTTGCGACGCAAGTATAGGCAAGTTTTTCTTGAAAAAATAAGGGCACTTCAAATACGCTGAAGTACCCTTTATTCCTATAAAATTGTATAAAAATACAACTTCGTTTTATTTTGTAGCTTTCAATCCTTTAATGATAGCCGGGGTGAAGCCCTCTTCTTCCATTTTGTTTAAGCCTCTGATTGTTAGCCCCCCCGGTGTAGTGACACGGTCGATTTCTGTTTCAGGATTACGTCCATGAGCTAATAAAAGATCTACAGCTCCTTTTACTGTGTTTACAACAATTTCTTTTGCTTGATCTGGGTAAAATCCTAGCTCAACTCCACCTTCTGATGCTGCTCTGATGTATCTTAGTGCAAAGGCTATTCCGCTGGATGCAAGAGCTGTACCTGCTGTCATAAGTTGTTCGTCTATAAGCATTGCGCTACCCATTGAATTGAAGATAGAAACCATTGTTTTATCTTGCTCATTAGTAGATTGGTAGGCTGCAATTATTGTCATACTACTTTGAACTTCAATAGCTATATTAGGCATTACGCGGTAAAGTGTAGGAGAAGTCTTATTTCCTTCTTTCTTAACTCTTTTGAAGAAGCTTGATAATTCAGCAAAATCGATTCCTGCTGCTATAGATACAACCATTTGCTTGTTGTAGTCCATGTGCTCTTTAATTTCGTTGATAGTTTGTTCAACTCTCCATGGTTTTACTGCGATAATTATTATATCGCTATCTTTTACTGCTTCAATATTATTTGGTTTGTTTGTGCAAATGTCTGCAGAAAATGCATTGATTTTATCAAGGTTTTCTTGCATTAAGTCTGTACAAGTGATATTTGATGGTGCAGTAATATTTCCGTTTACTAATCCTTTAACGATGGCACTACCAATATTGCCAACTCCTATTACTGTTATTTTCATTTTATTTTTTGTTTAATTTTGTTGTTATATATATTACTATATTAATTAAAATATAGAGTGTAAAAATTCCGATTATCAGAAGACTCCAGTTTAGTCCCAAAATGAGTGTTGCAAGTGCAAGAACTGCAATCATTATTAAGAATATAAATCGTGATTTATTGCTTTCCCATTTCAATGATTTAAATTTGAATGAGAACATACTTATCTCACTTACTAATAATAGAGATAATACTATTGACATTATTGGAAGAATGTAAATTTGCTCTGTAAATAATTCTGCCAAACCTGGTGTGAGATTGGTAAAATAGATTAAACTTCCTACTAGTAATGAGCAGGATGGTGTTGCCAGACCAACAAAATTTTCTGTTTGCCTTTCATCTATATTAAATTTTGCTAGCCTTAGCCCAGAGAATACTGCAATGCAAAGCGGAACAAATGAGATTATTCCTCCAGTGATATTTTGCATGTAATTGAATAGAATAAATGCAGGTGCAGCACCAAAACTAACCATATCTGCCAAGGAGTCGAGTTCTTTACCTATAGGTGAGTACGCCTTAAGCAATCTTGCTGCAAAACCATCGAAAAAATCTAGGATTGCTGCGGCAATCATAAAGATAAATGCTAGCTCAAAATTGCTATGAAATGCTGATATTACTGAAAAGCAACCACATAGTAGATTTAAACATGTGATAGTATTTGGAATGTGTTTTGTAATGCTCATTTACTTTTTTGCGGGCAAATTTAGTAATAAATAAGTATTTAACACATTTATTTACCAACAATCTAAATCATTTTTTATATCCGGCATTGATTCTTTGCTAAAGTGCGGATCTTTAATACCTTGTTTGAGTTGTTGTTTATAATCTTTAAGTAAGCGGAATGCGTATTTACCCAGTAAAATGATAGCAATAAGGTTGCAGATTGTCATAAATGCCATTGTGATATCAGCAAAGTTCCAGGCTGCTTCTAGAGTGAGTATTGCTCCAACAAATACAAGTGCACCTACCCCTAGCCTGTATATTGTTATCACCGTTTTATTTTTTGTAATAAATAATATATTTGCTTCTCCGTAGTAGTAATTGCCTAATATACTGCTAAATGCAAAGAATAGTAGTGCGATGGCTATGAAAATTGCTCCCCATGAGCCTATTTCATTGGTAAGAGCTTGTTGTGTTAATTGAATACCATTAAGCGATCCATCAAGTGATGCTCCACTAAAAAGAATTATGACAGCAGTACAGCTACACACTACAAGAGTATCTGCAAAAACTCCAAGAGCCTGTATAAGACCTTGTTGAACAGGATGAGCAATATCTGCTGTTGCAGCTGCGTTTGGCGCAGAACCCATACCTGCCTCATTACTGAATAATCCTCTTTTGATACCTTGCATAATTGCTGCTCCAATTCCACCTCCGGCAACTTGTTCCCATCCAAAAGCATTTGCAAAAATCATTGTGATGACATCTGGGATTCTAGGTAGATTAGTGACAATGATAAAAAGAGCAAGCAATAAGTACCCTATTGCCATAAACGGGACAATAATACTGCTCACTTTAGCTATTCTTTTTATACCTCCGAATATAGTAATTAGAGTAAGGACACTTAATATTATACCCAAAATTGTTTTATCTACTCCGAATGCATGCTCAAATGCAGCGCAAAGCGTATTGCTTTGTACAGAGTTAAAGGCAAAACCGAATGTAATTATTATCAGAACCGAAAAAATAACTCCCATCCATCTCTTTTTCAACCCTTTTTCCATATAGTAAGCGGGGCCACCTATAAAAGAGTCTTTTCCCTTTATCTTATATAGCTGTGCAAGGGTAGATTCAATAAATCCACTTGCAGCTCCAAATAAGGCTATTATCCACATCCAGAATATTGCTCCCGGCCCCCCGACAGCTATTGCTGTGGCTACTCCTGCAAGATTACCTGTCCCAACTCTGCTAGCTAGTGATATGGCAAAAGCCTCGAATGAGGATATACTTCCATGCTTCTTAAGTGTGCTTCCCTGTGTAAGTAGAGAGATCATCCTTTTGAACATCTTGAATTGTACAAAATCAGTTTTATATGTAAACCAAAATGCACATCCCAGTAATAAAATTACAAGCACGTAAGACCATAAGAAATTATTTGCTTGCGCGATGATCGAATCAAAAGAAATCATAGTATATTAAATTTAGTTTCCAAAGATAAATAAAATCTATGAAACCGTTTTCCAAAATTTTCTAAAATCATTAATTTGCCCGTAGCAAACCAGTATATCGTTTTTTGCAAGTGTATAGTCTTCTTGCAGGGCATTCTGGGTGATATTATCTGTAATTGAAATACCTACTGCGTTTATTATTGTTGTAGATTGTAGCAATGATATTATTTTAAGGTTAAACTCTTCTTGAAGCCCTATTTTATTTATCTGTACACCTTCCATTTTTGTGGGTATAACAAATTTAATAACGCAATATTCGTTATTTATTTTATATGTCATTACTCCTGTGCCAAAATCAAGATCTTGCACTATATGCTCAGCAGAGTACTGCTCAGGTGTCAGGATTCCTTTAAGGTGAAATGCTTGAAGTACAGATTTATGTATGCTATCAATTGAGCGAGCATAGATATTCTCAATTTTATTTTGCTTCAAAAGGGCTACTGTTTTTATGGATGCACCTATATCTTTACCAATTGCGACAATAACTGCATCTATATCTTTGAAAGGGAGAGCCGATAAAGAGTGTGGATTTGTGGTATCCATTATAAATGCTGTTGCTATTGAATCTTTTATTGCTTCAACTAATAGTGGATTTTTATCTGCTCCGATCACTTCATTACCTGCTGTGGTTAGCTCTAATGCTAATCTTGACCCAAAGTCACCTAAACCTAAAACTATATATTTCATGCTATTATGTGTTATTTTCTAGTTGATAATTATATTGTCTGACGGGTACTGATACGAATTATTTTTCTTAGCTTTTATTAAACCCATCAAGAATGTAATCAACCCAACTCTACCTATGAACATAAGCATTGAGATGCAAATTTTTCCAACATCTGATAGGTGAGGGGTAAGATCTAATGATGATCCTACGGTGCTAAGGGCAGATATACATTCAAAAACTATTCTAAATGGTTCCACTCCTTTTTCTGAGATTGATAATATGAAAACAAATAGACAAATTATTCCAATCGAAACCATAATTGTTGCATTTGCCCTCCTTATAGAGTCGGGTGACACCT
>CAZYQA010000092.1:0-7911 GCA_964649555.1 uncultured Muribaculaceae bacterium | reverse complement strand
GTAAAGATGAATTTAATTATGATAAGGATTTGGAGGGATTATCAAAAGAAGAGGGATTGATCAATCTGTCTCTTATCTCTGATAACGCAACCACTTCTAAATCATCTGTAGATGTAAATAATTTTGCCGTAAACATATTTAATTCTTCCAACGAGAAAATAAAGGGGTGGGATAAATACTCCCTAATGCCCGATAAGATTAAACTAAATGTTGCAAATTATAAATTACAAGCTTTTTATGGAGATTCTTCAGCAACAGGTTTTGATATCCCATATTATTGTGGTATTTCTAATTTCAGTGTGATAGGGCAATCTGTCACCCCTGTAAGCGTAGTTTGTAAATTGGCAAATGTTGGAGTAAAGGTAAAATGGGGGAAAAATATTCAACAAAATTATTCAAAGTATAGTGTATCTATATATAGAAAAGGGTATGCAGATTCACTAAAATATAATGAAGTTGAGCTTAGATCTGGCTATATTCCTGCCGGAACTCTTAAATTAAAAATTTATTTAACAGATAAAAATGGGGTTAGTCGCGTGATATCCACCTCTACATTGGATATAAAAGCAAACCCTAATGATTTTATTAATTTAACGATAGATACTAAATCGGATGAGCCGACAGATTTAGATGTTAGCTTTGTGATTGATACATCCGTTGAATTAAAAACAATTCAAATAGTGATACCGGGGAGCTTGAAACCTAAAAATGCACCTGAAATTACATGTGATGATGTTGCTCCAAACTATACCTATAATGATTTTGAAGGTGTGCCGTTAAATATGAGGGTAAATATAAATTCTCCGGCATATTTAGAGAGGTTGATTTTACGCACAAATTCATATTATATTCAGAATACTCTGCAATTACCTGCAGAGATAGATCTTTTGGATTGTACGCCGGAGATTACTCAAAAGCTAACAAATGCAGGATTAATAATTAATCAAATACAAGGTACAAAATATTCATTCGTGGATTTTGATAACTTGATAGCAAATATTACATACATAGAGGGGAATAATAATAGCTCTTTTGAGCTTGAAGCTATTGATGCACATGGGCAAAAAGGGAATTATAGTTTTTCAACAGCTCCCAAGCAAGTAATATTATCAGATTTTAATATTAATAATCTGGTAACAAGATCATATTATAGTAAAGGTAGTTTTAATACAAACTTAACTAAGGATTTATATACACTTGAAATTAATGATGGTAATGGGTGGAAAACTACACAATTTGATATAATAGATGCAGTAAATACATCTAAAAATATTACACTATTATCATTAGCCTCTTCTACTGCATATTCTGTAAGGTTAAAATATAAATACAGAGATAATATAGTAACTAATGAGGTGGCAATTACCACAGAGAATGCTCAACCTTTGCAGAATGAGATATTTGATACCTGGACAGAAACTCAAATATATGGAGGTAATGGAACTTTCAGCGGCAAAATCGTATGTGACTATGTTGCAGGATGGAGCACTTATAATGATAAAACAACTTATGGTGCTAAAGATTGCAGCGGGGTATCTAATTATGGAACTAACTGGAGATTTTGCTCCGGTACAGTAGCTACGGATGATAGGGTTATTGGTACAAAAGCAGCTGAAATATCTACTCTGGCTTTTTATAACAATTCGGTATCGGGCTCATGGAAAAGAGCAAGTGTTTATAATTATACAAGAGATAATGGGACAGCATATCCCGGGTTACTATTTTTAGGTACAATTGATGCTGCATCGGGCAATTATACACTGGGTATTCCTCACGATTCTCGCCCAGATAGTTTCTCCTTTGATTATAAATATACTCCTATAGAGGGGGATCAATGTATTATTTATGCTAAAGTTTATGGGGAGAGTGGTACTAATGAGTTGGCTACAACAATAGTTTATAATAGCGCCCTGCAAGGAGAATACCGTAGAATAACTCTTGCTTTTGATTATGTAAATGAAACTGAAAAAGCAACAAAAATTACTGTTTTCTTTCAATCGGGAACTGTAATGGATATTACTAAAATGGTACAGGTTGAGGGGAGTTACAATGGCACACCATTTACAAGAGATAGAGTGGTTGGAAGTGTATTGAAAATAGATAATGTAAAATTGAATTATTAGGATAATAAATAATATAGATATGAAAAAGATATTTCTATTCTTTTTGAGCTTAGCATTTTGTGTTTCAAGCTGTACGGATAAAGAAAACTGGAAAGAAGATGAAGTAATTGATAGTAAGAAAGGCGCTATTGAACTAAGTTTATCCAGCTCCGGGGAGTTTACAAAACCTACATCCAAAGTAGCGGATACAAAATCTGTTGTAGATGTAAAAACATTCAGAGTAAGAATCTTACAAGGTGAGACTATATTGCACAACTTTGCTAATTATTCTGATGTTCCTAGTATAATTGAGCTTGAGCCGGGGGATTACACTATGGATGCAGGTTCAAAAGAGGATCAGGAAGCAGCTTTTGATCAGCCTATATATTTTGGTTCACAAAATATCAAATTACAGGCAGGCAAAGTATCTACTGTTAATATTGAGTGTAAGTTGGCTAATATTAAGCTTACTATTAACTGTTCCGAAGCTTTTTTAAAGGAGCTAAATAATGATTTCACATTTTTAGTTACCAACGGAAAAGGGATATTAACATATAATAAGGATATTATATCTCAAAACAAATCGGGTTATTTTAAAAGCGGACCTATTACAATAGACTTAAAAGCAACTCGTGTATTGGATAATAGTGAAGTAACTTTCCATTATAAAATTGATAATGCGGTAGCTCAGGATCATCATATATTAAATTTTAATGCGCAACAAACAGGAGAGGTTCAATTACCTAATAATGGAATAACTGTAGATTATACTGTAAATAACAGAGAAGAGAATATAATTATACCAGGAGAAGATGAAAAGCCAACAGATCCCGAGCCTCCTGTTAATCCAGATCCACCTGTGACACCACCTGCAGATGAATATTTACCGGTTGTAACAGGTGATGGAGTAGAAGCACCTTTGAGATTAAGCGATGCTCAAGCTGCAGAAGCTAGTGTGAATGTGAATATAAGTACACAAAATGGAAAGACTATACAATCCTTAATTGTGCATATTGACTCTCCTTATCTTACAGATGAATTTTTAAGTGGGCTACAAGGAATGTCAACAAGGTTTGATTTAGCTAACTTTACTGCAGATGCAGATAGTCAGGCTTTGAAAGCGATGCTTACCGAATTGGGGCTTATCAATGATGCAAATCCTGTAAAAGGGTTGCAGCAATATAGTTTCTCAATAGGAATGTTTATGGCATTAATAGAATCTTTACCTGATGGTTCGGATCAGACCCATAAATTTAATGTGACAGTAACTGATAGTGATAATAAAACTACGACAGCTACATTAACAATTATTAGATTTACAGGTATATAAAAGTATTATCTATGAATAAATTATTTATAAATATAGTAAGATTGATTATTTTATCACTTATACCGATTATCTACTCATGTAACGAGAATGATAGGCTTATGAGTGAGAACTATGGATATCTAAAATTGGATTTTAGTGCAGATGATGAGCTTATAGTGGGGGTAACAAAGGCAGAGATTCCAATTTTTGGTGTTAATATAGTAAATTCTCAGGGTGTAATTGTAAGAAGCACATTAGATCATAGAGAGTTTGAAACAAATCCTATAAAATTAGAGAAAGGAATATATTATATTCAGGCAACCAATGGTGAAGATGTTGATTGTGCATTTGAAAAGCCTTTTTATACTGGAGCAGATACTGTTGATATCAAATCTCAGAATGTTGATACAAGAACAGTAGTATGTGGGATATCTAATGTTAAAGTATCAGTTTCATTAGACCCCTCGGTAGCTACCCATTTTAAGGAGTGTATGGTTGCAGTAAAAAATGAGGCTAATGGCAATGGTCTTATTTATAGTACACTGGATAATACAATAGGAAGGGATGGTTATTTTAGAAATACAGGGAAGTTAAATTGGTCTATGTATTTGAAAAATAATAATGATATAGTATTTACAGAGAGCTTAAACGGAGAAATCACAGGCGTTTCTGGCAAAGAGCATTATGTATTAAATATATCAGTATCAGAGGATGATAAAGGCTCTGCTTCTAATATTAAAGTAACTATCAATGAGAAAACTAATGATGTAGAACATGATCTTGTAATTGATATAACCGGGAAACCGGCACCTAGCTATTCGGGTGATGGATTCAATATAAGCGATAAACAAAATATTGCTCAGCAATCACCGTTTATGTGGAAAATTAAAACTACGGCTCTAAATGAAGCTAGTGAATTGATTATTAAACATAACTCTTTGGCTATGTCGAATGCAGGTGTGCCATATACCTTCGATTTATTTAATCTTAGTGCCGCAGATGCAACAGCTATTAATAATGCCGGTATAACTTGGAGTGATATTATAGCTGATAATAAATATATTACGATTGATTTTACTCAATTGATAAATAAGTTGCCTTTAGGAGACTATAATATAGATTTATCAACTTTAGATAAGAAGCACCAGAAGAAGGATGCAAGTTTTATATTTGCAATTATACCTAGCGAAGAGGTAACCACCCTCGCTCCTGATGCATGGGCTAAACGAGTTTTCTTTAAGGGTATTATAAATACTCTTGAGACACCTGCCGGAATGGGTTTTGAGTACAAATTATCATCAGCCGATGATAACTCTTGGATTCAAGTTGTTACAGGAGCAGTTATAAATGGTAAAAACTACTCTATTGAGGTTAAAGGAGTTGAGCCTAATACAGAATATGTGGTAAGAGCCATATCAGCTAATGATAAATCATCGGTAATAACATTTACTACAGAGCAAGCAAATCAGCTACCAAATATGAGTTTTGATGCTTGGGTGAAAAGTGGAAAACACTGGTATGCCAATTCTACGGATAATAAATCGAGTGCAGAATTTATTTGGGATTCCGGCAATGTGGGAGCGAATACATTATCATCAGTAAATCCTACCGCTCCAACATCTACAGTTGCAGTTGCAGGAGAAGGGAAGCAGGCAGCACATTTACAATCTAAAACAGTATTTGGTATATTAGCCGCAGGAAATATTTATACAGGGCAATTTGGCAAAACTATTGGAACATCGGGAGCTGAAATATATTTTGGAAGACCATACAATTGTAGACCGCTTTCTCTTAAAGGGCATTATAGTTATGCTCCGGTAAATATAAATAAGACAAAAGATCCTTACAATCATTTGAGCGGACAACCGGATATTTTCTCTATCTATGTACTATTAGCAGATTGGACAGGATGGTTTACAGTAAATACTTCTGCCGGAAAATTTATTAACTTTGACGATCCAAGCATAATTGCATACTCGGAAATACATGGTAATGTAAATACAGGAGGATACGTAGAGTTTGATTTACCTTTAGAGTATAGGAGTGATAAGAAACCTTACTACTGTGTTATTGTGGCAAGTGCGAGTAAGTATGGAGATTTCTTTACAGGAGGAGAGGGCTCTATATTATTAATAGATGAATTTGAATTTACTTTCTAAGAACTTAAAATGATAAAATTAAAGAAGATACTTATATCTTTATTTATACTTGGGCTGATACCTTTTATAGGATCGGCTCAAGAATTTGATAGAGATATTGAAAAAGTTAAATTTGTACCAAAAGGGCAATGGTTATTTGGAGGAGCTTTCTCATATAGCCAAACATCATCGGATTCTTATAAATTTTTGATTTTAAACGAAATTAACGGCAGTAATTATACATTTAAGGTTAGCCCGTATTTTGGATACTTTATTAAAGATAATTTATGTATAGGGGGGCGGTTTGCTTATAAAAGAAATATGTTGAGATTAGATAATCTTGAGTTGGATTTAGGGGAAGATATGGATTTGGGATTAAACATAAAGGATTATTATACACTCAATCAGATATATTCAGCAGCTTTTATAATGAGAAATTATATTAGCATTGGGAATAGTAAAAGGTTCGGGATATTTAATGAAGTGCGATTATCTGCCGGAGGTGGGCAGGGTAAAGTCATTTCAGGAAAAGGTGAATCACTGACGGGAACATTTCAGGATATAATGGAATTAGAGTTGGGAGTCACACCTGGTATCCTTGCATTTATAACAAATAACGTGGCAGTAGAAGCCTCTGTAAATGTAATGGGGTTTAGCTATAAGAGATATAAGCAAACCACAGATCAAATTTATACCGGAGTTTTGGAGAATAGTTCTGTAAATTTTAAGGTTGATATCTTCTCAATTAATATAGGGGTCTCATTTTATATCCCATATTTGAATCCACTAAGAAAGAGGAAATAATAATGAAAAATAAATTAATTATAGCACTTACTACTATTTCTATTTTATTCGTATCATGTATTAAGAATGATATTCCGTACCCTCGTGTGGTCTCAGAAATTTCAGAATTTCAAGTCAGAGGACAAATATCATCTAAAATAGATCCTGCTACTCGCACCGTAAAAATAGAATTGGCAGATACTGTAGATATACAAAATGTCAGACTCATGAAAATGGAGGTGACCAACGAAGCTGCAATCTCTCCTGAGCCAGCTTTAACTATTGATCTCTCATCTCCTAAAGAGTATATCCTTACTACATATCAGGATTATAAATGGACAATTTCCGCTACACAGGTAATTGATAGATATTTTGAAGTGGAAAATCAGATTGGAGATCCTATAATAGATGTGAATAATAAGAAAATAATCTTCTCTATCCCTGATGCGTATAGTTTGTCTAATTTAAAAATCAAACGAGCAAAATTAGGGCCTACAGGCTCAACAATCTTTCCCAATATATCTACTGTAACAAATTTCTCTCAGGAAGTTGAATTAGTAAATATCTTTAATGGTAAGGCAGATACATGGAAGATTTATGGTACCACTACAAAAGTTACATTCTCAACAGGTAATGTTAATGCTTATGCGAAATATGCATTAGTTTCGGGATCCGGAGAATCTAATAAAAAAGATTACACTTTTGAATACAAAAAAAGTGATCAGGAGCAATGGCAATCAGTTGCATCTTCTGGTATCACCTTTTCCAACGGATCATTCACAACAACAATTGAGGGCCTGACACCTAATACACAATATCAAGTAAGAGTTGCTGATGGGGATTCCAAAGCTAAAGAGGTAAATTTTACAACCGAGCAAACATCTTACCTGCCTAATATGAATTTTGATGAATGGACAAAGGGGGGCAAACACTGGTATGTGAATAACACATCAGATAAAACAAATTCAAATTATATTTGGGATAGTGGGAATATAGGAGCAAACACATTATCCGAAGTTAATCCAACTTCTCCAACTACTACGGTTGCAGTGCCGGGAGAGGGGAAACAAGCAGCGCGCTTAGAGTCAAAAGCTGTATTTGGGATATTGGCAGCAGGAAATGTTTACACCGGGCAGTTTGGTAAAACGATTGGAACCTCTGGAGCTGAAATATATTTTGGACGCCCTTTTACATCTCGCCCCAAATCTTTTAAAGGATATTATAATTATGTACCAGTAAGTATAAACAAAGCTGGGAATGCATATAAAGATTTAATGGGTAAGCCAGATATCTTCTCAATATATATTGTTCTTGCTAAATGGGATAACTGGTTTACTGTGAATACATCTGAAGGAAAATTTATCAACTTTGATGATCCCAGTATCATAGCTTATGAATATATTGAAGGAAATGAAAATACCAACGGATTTAAAGAATTTAATTTAGATATAAAGTATAGAAATAATGAAAAACCCACTCACTGTTTAATTGTTGCAAGTGCAAGTAAATATGGTGATTTCTTTACAGGTGGTGTAGGATCTGTACTTATAGTTGATGAATTTGATTTCCAATATTAAAC
>CAZYQA010000091.1:0-7935 GCA_964649555.1 uncultured Muribaculaceae bacterium | reverse complement strand
TATACTCGTAAAGTAGAAATCCGACTTCTGTAAAAAAAAGCAAATCTTCAAACAAGGATTGTTCAGATAAAACAAAATTACTATTATCAACTAGTTTTAATTTGGTGGCTTGCCCTATTACTAACAATAGTATTTTTTTTAACATAGTTCTATCATTAACATCGAGTACTCCTTGTGCGTTTGAAGGGGTGTCATTAATAGTTTTATAGCACAGCATCAATTCTGTATAGTATTGTAAATCTTGTTGACTACAATTTTTTAGAATTTCAACACAACATTCGATAACAATATTTATACTTTTTTCAATACTATCACTATCTTGATATACCCCAATTTGATAATTTTCCTTTAGTTTAGCTAAACAAATATATTTAATTCGTTTTTTGATTTCATCTCTACTAACCATCTACAGCCTATTTATTTTAATATCTTTCAAAATTACTAAAACTCTATGAGCTAACCAAATTCCTCGTTACTATCATTCTAAAACTATCGTATTCAGAATATCGTCTACGACCAGTAATGGCAATATGAAAATCCTCTAAGCGTTCATAAGCCTCTACTTGGGTGTCGTAGAGATCTCGCATTTGGAGGTAGTAATCTACAAATCCCTCGGCGGAGGTTATTTTACGTGCTAAGTCACACATCGGTTCTATTTGTGAAAGTTCATTCTCTATTTTTTTTCGCCTTTGGAGCTGTCGCTCTGTGAATCGTTTTTTATGTTTGCCCATTATCGTTGTATTAAAGTGTTAGTAGTCCTCGGTTGTTGTATGGGTTGTTGTCCTCATTGGCCTGGTCGGTCATCCATTCTCCTAATGCCATAATTGATGCTACGATACCATCTATCTTCTGTGTGGATTTTGCCTTGTCGGGTTTGATATTCCCTGCAGGATCGGTCATTACGACAGTAGAAGATAACATCCATCTTAATATTGGATTGCCAAAATGCTCTATCTGTTTGGTTAGAACTAAGGTTTCAAACTGCTTAGTTGGCGCAGCCATAGAACCATATCCCTGCCCAAATGGTGAGAACTCCATTCCCTCGTTGGTTAAATCAATAATGGTTTGAGAGCTGTTCCAACGGTCATAAGCTGTAGATTTTATGTTGTAAATGGAGCAAATATCAAGAATGTCAGCCTTTACAAAATCATAATCTAGTACATTGCCTGGTGTAACTTTTACATATCCATCTCTAATCCACATATCGTAGTTAATATTTTCTTTGCGTACCTTTTCAAGCATCTTCTCCTCGGGAATCCAAAAGAATGGGAGTAATTGAAATTTATCGTCTTCGTTGAAGATTAACACAAAGGCTGTAATATCAGAAACGTTTGATAGGTCCAGACCTCCCCAACAGTCGCAACCGATAAGCTCACGAGCAGAACCAATACACTCTTGCCACGTTGCATCTAGTATCCAAGTCTTCTCAGCATCAACCCATAAGTTGACATTCTTAGTCATAACATTACGAACTGCCTCGGGACGGTTCTTAGCATCTTTAACCTGGTCAGCTAGATAATCTACAGACAATGATACACCAAGATTAGGATTTGATTTGATCCACGACTTGGGGTTATCCCATTCTTCTTTATTGTCAAGGGTATATATCATTCCAAAGAGTGTATCATCTTGATTTACTCCTTTGAGAATTTTAGATACATTATCCCGATAGGTATAACACGCACCTGCCTTGTTAAAACCTGCAGTAGTGATAATAAACATCAGCGGTTGTCGCCTAGCTCCAAATGCAGATTTAATCACATCAAACATACCAGAGTCCTTATGAGCGTGGAACTCGTCAATAATTCCACAGCTAGGATTAAGTCCATCGTGAGTACCGTAGTCGGAGGATAGTGGTTTGAATTGTCCACCTTTTAGATCATAAGCTATTGAATTACGATAAGGCGTAAGGTAATTTTTAAGATCTGTAGCTTTTACTATTTCTACAGCATCTGCAAAACATATCTTCGCTTGATCTTTAACAGTAGCAGCCGAGTAAACCTCTGGTCTCGACTCACCATCAGCAAACAGCATATACAAGCCTATCCCTGCCGAGAGTGCTGTCTTACCATTTTTACGTGCGATTTCGATATATACATATCTAAACCTACGAGTACCATCTCCGTTCTTCCAGCCAAATATATTCCACACCACAAATTGTTGCCAAGGCTCAAGCTTGAATTTTTGTCCTGCCCACTGCCCTTTGGTATGTTTGAGGGATTCTATAAACTTTATTGATCTTGATGCGGCTTTCCTATCAAAATGCCAACCTTGCTCTAACGCATTTTCAATGTCATTTAAATAGCGTTTAACTGCTAGTTGAACAAGTTCACAAGTGATAATTTTACCTTGAGATACATCTTGAGCATACTGCTCTGCTATATGTATTTTCTTATTACTCATTTTCTACTATTTCAAAATCTGCAAAATCATCTTTTCTCTGTTGTGGAGCTACTAACCCTGCAATTTTACTCTTGGAGATTGGAGTAAATCCAAATTCCGATGCAAGGCTCTTAGCGTTTGCGAGAGCCGACTCAGCAATCTTACGCTTTGGGTTGATTTGAGTTTGAGTTCCATTTTTGGTTGCGACCTCAATGGTATAACCCTCTTTCTCAACCTCTGCTGTCAGGTCGTGATATACTGCCATCTCTTTACAATATGCAACAAGCAGATCCAGGCCTACCATCTCCAAGAGTTGTTGATTGATAAGCATAGTCGCTGTATAGACAAAGATTTTCTTAGCAGTTCCTTTGAGTTTAACTCTTGGGAGTTCTACTATGGTGTTCATCTGAACTTCATTATCCATTCGGCAAGGTTGATTTGTGCCTCTGATTATTTTTTGCTGATTCGTGAGTTTTGGCATATTATTATTAGTTAAATTTCACAAGAGGGTCTGTGACCCTTTTACCCAAATCCTCCACGACTGCACGTGCGTGAGAAAGATTAAGGGTGCGATTATATTTTGGAGGGTCACAAGGAAATCTTACCCCCTCCCCAATGTTAATTATTCTCTACTCTCTGATACTATGTTACACCTTGAGAGCCTTGAAAATCATTAATACGACCTCTTTTCGAGGCAAAAAGTGCGAGTTACGCTTGAAAACTAGGTAAAATGAGGTAGATTTAACTAGTGAGCAAACTATTTGAACTGTGGGCAGTTGTGTGATATTCAGTGGATTAATTAATGTTGTGTTCATTAAACTACATTCTAATTATTTTCGTTTTTTATTGTTTTTGAAGATAATCCCTGCTATTTTTTTAGATGGAGAGCGTTCTATCATCCTCTTTTGTCTAGCCATATCAATATAAATTCTCGTTACATTAGTGTCTGAATGACCTAACATATCCTTGATATCCTCTACATCCATTCCCTCCTCGACCATCAGTGAGCCACAAGTATGGCGCAATGAGTGAGCTGTTATTTTGGGATTATCTATTCCAATAGCTTTTAATCTGCGTTTTATAATAGCTGATATTGTCGGCTTAGATAATCGTGCAGGAGTTTTATATCCATAAGCGTGGTTAATAAAAAGTGGCTCTTCAATATCAAACTCTCGGCAGGAGATATAATCCTCTAATAGTTCATCAATGATAGTTGGTACAGCTATTCGCTCACGCTTATCGGTTCTGCCTTTGCGTTGAACATAAAGAACTGTTTGCTCTCCCTCTTTATCAAAGTCCTCGATGTTGATGCGATTAACCTCACAAGTGCGTAGTCCGTTGGTTAGCATCAAAGCAATCATTAGCTTATCACGTTTGCCAATGATTCTTGACACATCAATCGATTCTAATAACTTATTACTCTCGGCTCGGCTCAAAGGGTGCTTGTAATGCTCACGTTGTTTGGTGCTACTCTTGATGCCTAAACCGATATTATCGTAATATCTCCGCACCTCACAGTAACTATAAAATAACTTAACGATAGTGATGTAGCTGTTGGTAGTAAAGGTGCTTTTTCCTAGTGACTGCAAATGCTGTTTATACTCCAAGATGTGGTGGCGGTGTGGTTCTCGGGTATCAACTCCAACAGATGACAGCCACCTAAACCACAGCTCTATCTTGCGTTTATAATCAGCCTTGGTTGCAGGGAGTACATCAAGATCCATCATCCACTCCTGGATTATCTCCGTTAGTTTTAGTGTTGTTCTCATAATTATTTATTACTTTTGCATCACAGTTTTGGCTGATCAATGGTTTAATTCCTTTTGATATCCCTATGTTTATAAGTTGTATTTCTGATTCATTATCGTTGTTAACTTTAATAAAGAAAGGAGTATATATGGATAAAATAAAAATGTTTATTGTTGGTGCAGTTTTGGGTTTCGTGCAGGAGTTGCGACAAAAAACAAGTATATCAAAAATTAAATCTACAGCATAGAAACCCAGAGGTTCGATTCCTCCTCCTGCACCTAAAGCGTATCTTGTGATACGCTTTTATTTTGTATGACTTTCCCGTCCACTTTTACGATTATGGCAGGTGTGACAAAGGCTCTGAAGATTATCAATGCTTAACGGCTCTCCACCCTGGTTTATCGGTGTGATATGATCCGCCACACGAGCAGGTATAGTTTTACAATCTTCACATAGAGGTTGTTGTTCTAACTGCAACGCTCTTAGTTTTCTCCACTGTGGGGATTGATAAAACTTAGTGTTGCTATGTATTCGTCCCTCTTGTGGCTTACGCTCGGGTTGCCAAGGTCTACGAACTGATTTCTTGATTGTTGGCATAACTAAAAGATGATTTGAGGGTCAATTGGTAAATCGTGGTCTTCATTCTCAAAACCTACAATCTTAATAATCTTAGCTTTCGGATAGCGCAAACGCAGGTTCTTCGCCTCAATATCATACCTTGAAAAGTCAGCAAGATAAGCTCCATCGCCATATTTAGCTCTGTTGCGCTTTAGGTTCTCAACTTCGTGTTTTGTCCACAACTCTATCTCGCCATTATGGGTAGAGTATTTCCTGCGACCATCTTCTAAAATGTGTATTATTCGTTGATATTTCATAGCTTTAACCTCTTAAACTGTCACCTTTAAATTCAATAATTCTGCATAGGTGTTGCAACCTATCAACCGTTCTCTCACCATACCTCTCAAGCAATTGTTCTGCTGTTAGATTAGTCGTGATAAAGAGTGGGCGATGATACCTTTCGGAAGCATTGATTACAAGATTGAAACCCTCTGACCTCTCGCCATAATCATTTACCTGGCTCTCTACACCCACTTCATCTATGATTGGAAATGGAGTTTTTATGAGATAATCAAGGTTGGTATCGGGTCGCTGACCATAGCCATAAACTATTGCATCGGGAATAGGTTTTGTTAGCTCCTGAGAGTGGATAACTCTTGTGTATCTGTTTTTAATCCTTAGCAACACTGGTATGATGCCTGTAATAATTACGCTTTTACCTCGACCAACATCGCCCATCAAGAGCAGTCCTTTATCTCTTGTATTTGTCATCCAATCAATAATATCTTCATATTCAGATAGGTGTTTGTAGACGATAATAGTCTTATCCACCTCCTTAAAAGTTGCGATAAATAGACCTCTACATTGCTCGTGATTACCCCACGACATAGGTTTTGGCTCTCGGATATGGAGTCTACGCTCCTTAACCATCTCTCCGACTAATTGTGTTAAACTTTTCATTTTCTATATTTTTATTCTTGTTTCTTTCCAAAATTGGCGAGAATGCGATTCTTCTTCTCCTCACTCTCAGGTTGTTTGATTTGACCGATATGTTGCCCTCGTGCAGGAGTTGGCGTTCCCCGAGCGTAGTAGGCTTGTCTTTTGAGTTCAAACAGTCCTGCCCAGTTATTAGCTATGCTCTGATCGATAATCTGCTGTGCAATTTGAGAATCATTGCCTGAGAGCTTTTGTAACTGCGCAAGGCATTTGGTTGCCGACATCTCGCTCTTGTATCTCTCTTTGCGACTCGACTTATACTCCAGCCACGTCTGCATTAGCTCCTGCCAGGGTGGATCTAAGGTTTCAAACCATTTGTCTGATTGAAAAAGGGGTGTTTGACTTCGTCTTCTTCCTTCTTGCTCGGCATAGTTAAATGAATTTGCCTCTGCTCTCGCTACGTGCGTCAGTTCTCTTTTTTCTTTCTTTTTAGCGCAACTTTTTCTTTCTTTTTTCTCTTCGAGGTTTATAGGCAATGGAGGAACTTTAGTTCCGACCTCATTTTTTCTTTTTATATTTTCTTTAGTATATATAGTTTTATGTTTATGTATGTTCCCACTTAGTGTGTCAGTGTGAAACGCTAAATCTTCTTGTGTGCCACTTTGCGTGTCTGTGTGGCACACTAAGTGGGACGGTAAAGGAATAATTTTATAGATTCCTGATAGCTTTCCTCCTTGAGGTCGATACTCTATAAATCCCTTTTGAACTAAAACTTTTCTTATTCTACAAATGGAAGATTTACTAAGTTTAGTTTTACTCTCAAGCAGTGATATAGATACATTAAATTCCTCTTTCCAATGTAAACTGTTAGCTATTGACATCAAGGTATACCAAAGTAGAATCGCATTTGCAGGAATATCTTCTGTATCAATCCGATGATAGAAGATATTTAATTCTCGGATATAATTCATCGGCTCACTCCTCTGCTAAGTATCTGCTCAAATTCATTCTTAGAGTCTATCTCTAGTGTTCCTGAAATTACCCCAAGATGAATTAGAATATCACGCTTACTGATTCTAATTCCATTATTACAGCTTTTACGGCGAATACCGTATCGTTTACAATCCCTATCCATCTGCCTAAGTCCTTTCCCTAATAAATCTGCCGCCTCCTGGCGAGTGATATAAATATCAGTAGAACTCATATCATCAATACACTGTAGCTCCTTCAACACTCGTTGTGCTGAGAAGATACTCTGCTGAAGTTGCTCTATTATCTTTGCGTAATTCATACCTCTACCATTGTTAAATTTCACACTGCAAAGTTCAGAAGTTAAAATCACAAAAAACGGGTAGTACCCAGGGTACTACCCGCAATTTTATTTGCAAGTCATTGTATATCAGCATTGATTATTTTACACTTTGTTCTCTAATGCAGTCTTTAATTTGCATAAAAAGTCTGAAGCTTTAATCTTTCTAGCTAAAACTTCATCTCGGATTTTATATGAATTGGGGAGTTTTATATTTAAGAATACTTCTGCAGAAGACACTAATTTCGAAAAAGGAAGTATTTCGCCATTTGTTTTTGTAATAGCAGATATTGCATCTAAAGCTGCTAGTAGCTCTATTAAATCTCGCTTAGAAAATGTACTACTCCACTTAAGCTCTGACTTGAGTAGATGGTTCGTGTTGTGGAAAAGTGTTGGATTGGTAATTTTCCTCTCAAGTAGCTCCTTTTCGGACTGTACTAGCTTAAGGGATTTCTTTAGAACGAGTGTAAGTTCACGGCTTTTTTTTGATAACGCCATTTTTCGATGATCGTCTCTAAATCTATTGAGAGAGCATTGAGCAACCTACACAGTGATAGCAGGTTAGAAACATTATCCACAGCATATGCGAGCTGTTTTGCTAATTCATTATATGCAGATTCAAGTTCTGTCAGATCTATTTGATTATCTGATTTTATTATGGTCATAAAACGACCGTTGGTTATATTGTTCATCTTTATTCTATTTTACATTTATAATCGGTTATAATTCTTAAGGGGAAGTGCCCTATGTAGAGGTTAATCACCTTCTGAACAGGTAGATTCAGTGATTGGAGGCGACCGATTGTGAGTTATGTAATTAGTTTCGATAAATAATTGAGTATTGGTTATTGTATTATTGGACTATTTGAAGTCTATTGTCAGACTAAAGTAGTGATTTTTTAGTTTGCGCATAGTGTCAGTATGAAAAAAAATCAATATATTTGCAGTATAATCATAAACATTTCTTTAAGATGAAGGATATAAATAGGTTAAAAGTAGTAC
>CAZYQA010000090.1:0-7963 GCA_964649555.1 uncultured Muribaculaceae bacterium | reverse complement strand
GTATACGTAACTCTCTTTTTTAGAGAACTCATTAATACAAAAACACTTGCAGGAACAATAACAATTAATGCTAAATAATCAGCATCAAATATATCCCTAAAACCAGAGAAAAACTCAAAATTTAATATATATGGAATAAAGTAAATAAATACGGATAAGAAAATAGCAAAAGATACATATTTAATAATATTTCTATTTATGATACCGGCTAAAACACCGAATGCTAATGTTATAATTATTAAAGCTACCAGTGGCGAGATAGCTAGTGTAACAATAAATAATAAAATTGTGAATATTCCAAATAACAATACAGCCCCAGTCATTCCTTCTCTATATAATACAAATAGAAAACCTAAATACACAAGAGCCGATCCCGTCTCTTTCTCTAAAATAATTAATAACATAGGAATTATCAGTATCAACATAGTAGATAGCGCTCCATTAATTGACTTCAGTTTAAATGAGTATTTACTCATTACATAAGACAAAAATAAAGAAGTACTTATCTTTGACACTTCTGCCGGCTGAAAGCTAATTGGGCCAAGTGCAAACCAAGATTTAGAACCATTCACTTCCTTTCCCAGAAATATAACTAAAAGCAATAAAAATGTAACAAACAAATATATCAGAAAAGATAAAACGCTATAAGTACGCGAACTGATAATAAAAAGAATTACAGCAGATAGTACCATGGAAGTAATTATCCATATAAATTGCATTCCATATCTTTGGCTTGTATCAAAGATAGAGGGATACTCCTCGGTATATACAGCAGAATATATATTCATCCAACCAATGAACACTAATAAAAGATAACATATAACCAGCCACCAATCAATATTTCTTAAACTAACCGCACTACCCATATATTTACTTTTTCTTTATTGGAACATTAACCATCGTATTACTCTCCAAAATCCTTTGCTCAACATCCTTCTTTGTTACTTCACCCGTCAAATATTTCTCCACCATCATAGTAGCGATAGGGGCAGCCCAGGTTGCACCAAATCCGGCATTTTCCAAATACACTGCAATAGCAATTTTAGGATTATCTTTTGGAGCAAAACATATAAAAACCGAGTGATCCTTGCCGTGTGGGTTTTGCGCAGTACCTGTTTTACCACATATATCTAAACCCTTTACAGCACTCCTTGAAGCTGTAGCACCCGATCCCGGTGGAGAGTTTACAGCAAGCCACATCCCGTCAACAACTTTACTAAAATGGGAAGTATCCACAAGAGTAAATTTCTTCTCCTTAAATTTTTGATCAATAATATTATTCTCAGATTCTTTCACCAAATGGGGAATATAATAAAACCCCCTGTTTGCTATTGTAGCAGCCAAATTAGCCAGATGCAAAGGTGTTGTTCCCAACTCACCTTGCCCAATCGATAAAGATATTACAGATAAAGATTTCCACTTATTAGTTCCATAAATCCTATTATAATAAGTAGATGTAGGTAAACTTCCTCCCAATTCAGAAGGAAAATCAGTTCCCAACTTCTTCCCAAAACCAAAGCTCATCACCATCTCACGCCAATGATCATAAGCATCAGATATATTTTTATACTTCTTATTATCCAATAAATTTCTGAAGACGTAGCAATAATAAGCATTACACGACATCATGATAGATTGAGTCAGATCCAATGGAGACGGATGAGCATGACACCCTAGTTTTCTATTTCCATAAGGGAATCCACTGCTACATGGATATCTGGTTTCAGGTGTAAGTACACCGTCCTGCAATCCAATCAATCCATTCACAAGTTTAAATACAGAGCCCGGAGGATATGGAGACATCACAGCTCGGTTAAACATCGGCTTATATGGGTCAGCCAAGATCTCCTGATAGCTTTTATTAATATTTGCCAATTTATCAATATCAATTCCCGGGCTAGAAACAAGAGTAAGGATCTCCCCTGTTGAAGGCTCAAGAGCAACAATACTTCCAACCTTATTTTGCATAAGTAACTCTCCATATTGCTGCAAATTACCATCAATTGTAGAAACTATATCAAGCCCCGGTATAGCATCTATATCATATTCACCTTCTGCAAAACTTGAATGAACACGATTATGCACATCCCTTAAATAAATATTATACCCTTTCTCCCCCTTTAGCAAGTGCTCATAGGAGTACTCCAGCCCCGTAATTCCAACATAATCTCCTCTCTTATAAGATGGATTTTTGCGCAAATAAGAAGTATCTGCCTCGGCAATATAACCAAACAAATTCGCACCCGCATTAAATGGATAATTTCTTGAAGTGCGAGACAAAGCCGAGAAACCCGGAAAACGATAAGCTTTTTCAGCAAAAACACTATACTCCTCGCTAGAAACCAATTTAATAAAGGTGAGCGTCTGAAACCCCACACGCCTTCTATTCTTTCTATAATCAGCAAGTTTCTGCTTTACATCATTAACATCAAGATTAAAAATAGAACAGAAATCTAAAGTATCAAAAGCCTTCACTTCGGCCGGAGTAATCATAATATCATAAGTTGTTTTATTCCCAACCAGAATATTATTATTTCTATCCAGAATTAACCCTCTCACCGGATACCTTGTTACATACTTGTAAGCATTATTATCAGCTGTAATCTTATACTCATCATTAAGTATCTGAAGATTGAATAATTGAATTATCAATATCAACCCCATTATAATCAAGCCAATTATCAGAACATTTCTTTTATTCACGATACCTTAGAATAAACTTATTAACAAATAGCAACTCCGCAATATATGAAAAGATAACATTTAATACTAAATTTATTAACAACCACATTGCAAAAAGATAGAATGGGATTGTAAATAATACATCAAGGAGAATATAAACACTAAAAAAGATGATATTTATTAAAAATAACACAAAAATAAAAGACTTGGTTCTTACGCTATTTATTGTAATAACACTTAAATTCTCTAAAAGCGCATAAGAGAATAATAGCCTCAAAATAGGCATTCTGACAAAAGCCACAGCCACAGCCGCAGCTGCATTCAAGCCCAACAACCCTCCGGAAAAAATATCAATTGACAACCCAACAAGGAAAGAGACAAGCATATAACTCCCTTTAGGCATAGATATAGGCAGAGATAAAATAAATAATGGACATAAACTTATATAAACCATATACCAATTATTTACAAATTCATCCAGAATAATTTGTAAAATAATAAATATGATTCCCAAAAGAAAAAATTTTAATCCGTTATTAATCATAAACTCTTAGATAAATTGTTAATCTCCTCACCCTTGTTTACTCTTACAATAGTGACATAATTTAAATCTTGAAAATTCATAAAAAGATCTATATCTACTTCAAGATGCGTTCCTCTTACTATTTTATAACCAGTAACAACACCCAAAGGGATATCAGGAGGGTAAAAAGAAGAATATCCGCTAGTATAAATTGTATCACCTCTATTCACTAACGTATGCTGTGGTATTTCCGTCAATACTGCGCTTTTCAAAGAGGCTTTATCCCACTTCAAAGGGCCGAATGCTCCTGTATGCGATATTTTAGCACTCACTTGTTGATTATCATTAAGTAGAGAGAAAACATAAGAATGGTTTTTTGCAACAGACCTTATAACCCCCACAACTCCATCTAGAGTAATCACTCCCATATCCTCCTCTACTCCATCATCTGCCCCCTTATTGATAATTAGATAATTATGAGCAGAATTAACAGTGTTTTTCACTACCATTGCCCAATCATAAGAAAAAGGGAGATCTTTAGCATAAAGAGAATCCTCAACTGCCTGTAAATAGTCTTTCCCCTTTATATCTATTATTTGATTTTTGTAATAAGAATTTAGCCTCATCAGCTCAAAATTATCTTGAGCCAGCTTATCATTAATCTTTGAAAGATTAGTATAGTTTTTTAGAGATGAAGTGTTATCCCATATAATAAATTGTAAAGCTCTTGCTTTTTCTAAAATTGCATATTTTTGAATAACTCCATTTTTATAAATTAAGAATAAACAAAAAGACTCAAGAATCAGAAAAAGCAAAACATTACAAATAGTTCTCAGGATCAGATGGGAACGCTTCATATAAATTATCTCATTAAGAATGGTAAAGCTCCTGCGCTCTTGAGCGCAATACTCGTTCCTCTTGCTACAGCTCTTAGCGGATCTTCAGCAACATGGAAAGGGATATTGATTTTATCAAACAATCTCTTATCCAATCCTCTTAAAAGAGCACCTCCGCCGGTTAAGAATATACCTTTCTGAACAATATCAGCATATAACTCAGGGGGGGTTTGCTCTAAAACCGATAAAACAGCAGTCTCTATTTTGGCTACCGATTTATCAAGACAATGTGCAATCTCCTGATAAGTAACAGCAACCTCAACAGGATGCGCAGTCATAAGATTAGGGCCTCTTACCAAATAAGGATCAACAGGAATATCTAATTCCGAAATTGCTGCACCTACATTAATTTTAATAAGCTCTGCAGTAATCTCACCAACTTTAATATTATGTTGCTGACGCATATATTGTTGTATTTCACCGGTAAATACATCACCAGCTACCCTTATACTCTCTTTACATACAATACCTCCCAAAGATATCACAGCTATCTCTGTTGTACCACCTCCTATATCTACAACCATATGCCCCGATGGAGCTTGAACGTCCAGCCCAATACCTAAAGCAGCAGCCATAGGCTCATATATTATATAAACATCTCTTCCTCCTGCATGCTCTGCAGAGTCACGAACAGCACGAATCTCAACCTCAGTACTTCCTGAAGGAATACAAACCACCATCTTTAAGCTGGGAGTAAAGAGAGATCTTTTATTATTTATCATCTTTACAAACCCACGTATCATCTGCTCGGCAGCATTAAAATCTGCAATAACACCATCCTTAAGAGGACGTATAGTTTTTATATTCGGATGTGTTCTCTCATGCATCAATCTCGCTGCATGCCCAAACGCTATCGGTTTACCTGTATTTTGATCTATAGCAACAATAGAAGGCTCATCTACAACAATTTTATCATTTACAAAAATGACAGTATTAGCTGTTCCTAAATCGATTGCTAGCTCTTGTGTTAAAAATGAAAAAGCCATAAGCTCGAATTTATCTATTAATGTTTAAAATGTCTGGTTCCCGTCATCACCATTGCAATATTATTCTCATTGCAAAACTCAACACTCTCACTATCTCTCATAGAGCCACCAGGTTGGATCACAGCTTTAATGCCTGCATTTGATGCAATCTCAACACAATCAGCAAACGGGAAGAAGGCATCTGAAGCCATTACAGCACCGCTAAGCTCAAAGTTAAATGAATTTGCTTTTTCAATTGCTTGTCTTAAAGCATCTACTCTTGATGTTTGGCCTATACCACTAGCAAGCATTTGTTTACCCTTTGCCAAAACAATTGCATTGGACTTTGAATGTTTTACTAATATATTTGCAAACAACAAGTCATCTACCTGCTCTTTATCAGGAGCAATATTTGTCACAGATTTTAAATCTGCATCAGTTTCCACTTTGCTATCTTTATCCTGGCAAAGTACTCCACCAAGCAAAGATCTGAATTTCTTAGCAGGGATATTTATCTTATCACTTACTAAAATAATTCTATTTTTCTTACTCTTCAGCACCTCTAAAGCATCACTATCATACTCAGGAGCAATCACAACTTCAAAGAATATTTTATTCATTTGCTCTGCACTCTGAAGATCGATACACTTATTGGTAACTATAATTCCACCAAAAGCAGATACGGGATCGGCAGACAATGCTTTCTCCCATGCTCTTACCAAAGAATTATCACTCGCACATCCGCAAGCATTGTTATGCTTAAGGATAGCTACAGTTGTTTCATTAAAATCTGCAATCAGCTCAATAGCAGCTTCGATATCCAATAAATTGTTATATGAGATCTCTTTGCCATGTAACTGTTTTGGTAGGCTGTCTTCTGCACCAAAATAAATACCATTCTGATGAGGATTCTCACCATACCTCAAAACCTTATGATTACTGATATTTTTAGCAAATGCCGGAATATTCTCAGCTCTGTTAAAATAATTAAAAATTGCAGTATCATAATGAGATGTAACCATAAAAGCCTGAGCAGCAAAATACTCTCTCTCCTCCAACGATGTTTTACAACCGTTTGCATTCAAGATATTAATCAAAGCAGGATAGTTCTCTTTGGATGGAATAATTACAACATCTTTGAAGTTTTTTGCTGCAGCTCTGATAAGAGATATACCTCCAATATCTATCTTCTCAATAATATCAGCATGAGAAGCTCCGGCAGCAACGTACTCTTCAAAAGGATACAAATCCACAATAACCAAGTCTATTGCAGGGATTTCATATTTTGAAATATCATTTCTATCACTCTCTAAATCCCTTCTGTTCAAGATTCCACCAAATACTTTAGGGTGAAGTGTCTTCACTCTTCCGCCTAAAATTGAAGGATAACCTGTAACTGATTCTACAGATTTCACAGGAATAGAATTTTCTTCTAAATAGTCATAAGTTCCACCTGTAGATAGTATTTCAACGCCGTTTTTTACTAGGATCTTAGCGATATCCAAAATTCCGTCTTTATAGAAAACGGAGATTAATGCTCTTTTAATGTCTTTCACTGGATTAACGAGTAATTATATATTTAACAGAGCGTAAAATTACAAAAATATTTACTTTTGTAAAAATAAACTGCAATGAAAGAGGAATTATATGTTATAATAACAGCCGCAGGCTCAGGAACAAGAATGGGGAATACTTTGGCTAAACAATTTATAACCATTAAAGACAAACCTATATTACTTAGAACCATCCAGTTATTTAAAAATATCCAGGAAGATGCTCATATAATAATAGTACTTCCTAATGAGTATAAAGAGTACTGGAAAGAGTACTGTGTAAAAAATAATATCTGGTTCAGGCATACAATTGTTTCGGGAGGTATCACAAGATTCCATTCTGTAAAGAATGCACTTAAACATGTACCTGACAATTGCGTTGTAGCCATACACGACGGAGTTAGACCTTTTGTGCCTAACAAAATGCTAAAGAAACTCATAAATTTTAAATTTGATCACAAAAGAAATATATATGGTGTAGTACCTGTGATGCCATTAATAGAATCAATCCGAGAGAAGAAATATGATGATAATGGGAAATTAACAGGTACCTCTCCTGCTAATAGGGATAATTTCATATCCGTGCAAACACCTCAGGTTTTTTCATCCACAGAGCTAAGAAAATGCTACGATAAACCCTACTCACCACTATATACCGATGATGCGTCAGTTTTAGAAAATAATGGATACAATGTAGATACAACAGAGGGCAGTAGATTTAATATAAAAATCACTACCCCCGAAGATCTTTTAATGGCTGAAATATTTATAGACTTATACGATAACGAATAAGCTAGTTTCTTTTCCCCCTACTTTGCCCTGAGTCTTTCACCCAAACTTGCCTTTCTATAGCTTGATCTAATGAAATAAGAGTTTCGGTTTGCTGAACACATGGTATATTTTGTATTGTATTAATTAAAATCTCCATCAGATGTTCATGATCATAACAATATATTTTCAGTAGCAAAGAGTGTTTCCCAGTTACAAAATGACACTCAACAACCTCTGACATCAACTTCAAAGACTCAATAACTTCAGGATATTTATTTGCCTCTGAAAGACTTACCATAACAAATGCACAAACATTCAATCCAAGAGTTTGTGGCTTCACTAACAATCTGGAACCTGTTATAATTCCAAGATTTTCCATTTTCTTTACTCTTTGATGAATCGCTGCACCTGAAACACCACACTCTCTTGCTATCTCCAAAAAAGGCATCCTTGCATTTTTTACAAGAAAAGAGAGAATCTTTTGATCAATCTCATCAATCTGATATTTTGACATTTCTTATATATTTTAATTAATTAGTGCAAAAATATATAAAAAGTTTTATAAAAGTGCAT
>CAZYQA010000089.1:0-7988 GCA_964649555.1 uncultured Muribaculaceae bacterium | reverse complement strand
TTCCCCTTGCAATGATTATATATTCTTTGTTTATGTTTGAATATACATGAGAAGTAGCATTATTGATTGTGCCATCACCCCAATCTACTTGACCTCCTGGAGATAATAAAAAATTACTTGTATATAATGACTCTGTTGGGAAAACTTTTATCTTATAAACATCATTTCGTATTGCTTCAAATGAAAGATTTACATTTGAATTAACATTTGTGATGTCGAAAATGAACTTATCCCCATCTATTGAATAAGCATAATTACATGTGCCGGCAACAGTTGGTTGGGGAACTCGTTTTGTTTTGTCAAAACTTTGTGCGTAAATTCTTACGCCTGATGCAGTTTTTTGTACTGAAAAGGTTTTATCGTCGGTGACTCCGGATAAGGTAATCTTATTACCTATATCTATTAATAAATTGCCGTTATTGCTATATCCCCATTCTCCAACCGTTACATCTGATAGTGATAGTTCGGAATCATTGACACTCAGATTATAAATATATACTTTTCCTGATTGTTGAGTTAGCGAACTAATTTCAACATTATAATCAATATTATCAATCGTTAATGCAACTGATATATTAGATGAGCTTACAGGTATAGTGATTATATCAACTTCTTGCGCTGTTGTAGATAAAGTTATATTGAGTGGTCTGCTAAGAGCCGTGTTATACAAGGATTTATCTTTTAACACCCCTGTTCTAGCATCCATCTTGCAGGTGATTGCTAGGCTTGAGGATTGTAATTTTACTGCCGAAACATTTCCTGATCCGGAGTATGTGCCTCTTACTACATTTAATCTAATTGCAGAAAGAGCATGTTTCATTTGTAACCCTACCGATGGGTTATTCTTACTTGCTGCTTGTGCAGCAGAGTATAACACATCAAGTTGATTGCGTGTGTCGATATTAATATTTGCAATATCATTATCAGTCGAGGAATATGGATAGTATGAATAAATATTGCCAACTGTTGGAGATAGCAATATCTTTTGTGCTGAATTCCATACCTGAGCAGATCCGTTACCGTCTGCTGTGAATTGCACATTATTATAAGATCTTCTATCATAAGTATTCAAATTGCCCTCATGTAAAAATACACCTATTGATGATGCTGAGGGTAGATATCTGTCTTTAATTAAAGCCTTTGTAGTTGATGTATTGACGAAAATCTTTAATTCATCCTTGACATAACTGCAACTGACATCTATACACGATAAAAGAAGGAATACTAAACCTATATATATCAAATTTCTTTTCATGTTTTTGTTATTAAGTGGGAGCGACTTTACTCACTCCCACATTTGTATTTAGATTATGTTACCGTTATCCGAGCCGTCAAGGTTACCTGACGGAACTTCTGTCCAATCCTCTACTGTTGCTCCTGTAAATGTGATCTCATTGGATCCGATAGCGGCACTATATATATAGTTTTTACCGCTTACAAATTCATTTTGAGTAAGAGTAAAGCTGTATTCTCTATTAGTATAAGCTACTCCTTGGATTGTAACATCACAAATGATCTTCATTTGCATTTTATCTGCTCCCGGAGTGGTAGGAACAACAATAAAAGATGTTGCATTGGTGGCTACAGGTACTGAAGTGAATGTTGGTGAGAATGCAGTTGCATTAACAAATGTACCATCTATGATATTATACTTGGCCGTTGTTGCCGGCAATGTAGCGGTTGCACTCTTAACTGTAAGTGCTGTTATGCCTTGTTCCGCTTTAGGGGCGAAACTTAATGCTATTGCAACACATTTATGTTGTAGGTTAAATGCAATATTTTGTGCTGCACTGATAGCCTGATTCGTTACTTTTGCCGCTAAAAAGTCTTGGCCATTGCTGATTTCCACTTGCTTTTTTGCAGGTGGAAGGAGGGCAAAACTACTTACATCTGTAGTGTTGTAACTAAAGCAATGGAAGTCATAAGTATTTTTTGGTAACACCAAAGCTGTAGCCGGAACAAGGCTTGCTGTACCTGCATTATGTGTACTTGTTGCCTCAAACTCCTTATATGGAGTTAATACTTCCTCTGCAATCTTAGATGTTTCATATACAAAAATTTTTGCTTTGTTATTTTCTGCAAAGGCGGTATTAGCCTTCGTTGTAGCAGTGTATTCTGCAGTGAAGGTGATAGCTCCATCAGATTTAATAGTTTCTTTATTGCATGATAAGGCTAAAAGAGTAATAATTGTTGTTAAAAAGGTTGTTACTTTTTTCATAATTTTTTTGTTTTTTTTAATTAAAAATTTGTTACTTGATATATTATTTAATATTCTATTTCTTCTTTGTTTATTCCGTATTTATTGATAAGAGCTGCAATCTCAGGATCTAGATTGCCTCTGAATTTCATTGCAGGATCTTGATCACAAGAATGGATATAATACTCTACCGCTTTGCGTTCATCCCCCTCTCTTGAATAGACTACTGCAAGCATATAGTCCCTCTTAGCCGAGCGTGGGAGTGTCTCTAATATCTGTAATGCCGATTTATTATAATCTAAGCATACAAATGTTACAGCTGTATTATAGTCGTGGTACGTTCTTAATTTTGTAATCGCTCCCTCATAGTCTCTCTCTTGTAATAACTTTAACCCGGCCATATACACGGTATCTAATTCAGTTGTGTGTATAGTATCTTTTATCATACCTTTTCTGTGAAGGTGAAAATCAAATTTTACTGTTCTCAGATATGGATATAATGTTGAACGTATATACTTATAGTCTGTACAGCTCTGAAGAGCTCTTTCCCTATTATCAAGATCTTCTATCTCGAAAACTTTCAAAGCAGAGGATCTGTCTATTATGTTCGTGTCTGTGTGTAATAGATTTTCCAACCTATTCCACTCTTCAGGAATCCATTTTGTTTTAAGGGTTAGATTTTTTTCTTTATCTGAAAAATCACTATCTCCACCTGTAAGATCTATTTCCCAAACGCTTGCTTTTACACTATCCTGATAGTGCTGAATAAATTTTGAGAAATAGGACTTTATGCTCTCTGCTCTATTTTGTGCTAATTTTGCATTAGCTTGGTAGCTTCCTTCCGGAGAGCTAGATGCTGTTATGATCAATGAGTCAACATTATACACTGTTGATGAGAGCAGCTCTCGGATATTACCCTTAATCCTTGCTATTTCTGCGCTATTATTGTGTAGTGTATCTACTATTGTAGCCTGACCAACTTTGAAGTCTATATAAGCCGATGTATTGGTTGTAGCATTTCTTTCTATTACTTTTTTCATATAACGCTCTGCGTTGTCGGTAAAAGCTACCATGCTGCTGATATAGAATGTGAGCGGCTCGGTGGTTGGCATAGTGTACAGGATCTTACCCTCTTGGTTAATATCTCCTTCAAGTACCATATCCACTTTGCGCAAGTTTTTACGCGTCTTGATACTCTGTACATAGTGATACTTGATATCTCCCTCTGCAGTGGTGATAATGCTATCCAACCTTACACCTGCATTCTCTATAGGGTTTTTGATGTATTTTTTATACATCTTATCTTTATTGAGCTTTTTGCGATTATTCCTACTCACAAGCCAATTGTTCGTATAATGCTCAATAGCATCTTTAACAGATACTCCCATTAGAGATTTTGCATAGGTAGTATCTACAATTGTACTATCATTTCTAAGTTTACCCAACTGCCTAAAATTCCTATCAATAAAGATTTCTAGCAGATTTAAGTAAGTGAATGAGTGTACAAAATCAACACTGTCAGGGATAATGCTATTAAGGAACTTATTGTAAAGCTCGTAACCTTTTAGCTGAGCTTTACGATACTTTTCGCCTGTGACATATACCTTGTCACAATTCATAGTGTCTCCTAAAATGAATAATTTGGGTTGAAACTGTATTTGCCAAGTAGGATCTTGCATAGATTTAGGTATTATTATATTAAACCCTAAATCTACATATCCGTTGCGCTCAGCAATATTGCGGAACTTTGCTTCAACTGTAATAGATTGGAGTTGTTCTGTCGCTACCATCTCGCCACTCTCTTCATCTTTAACCGCATTCATAATTATTGTCTTACCCTCAAGATCTGTTATCTGTAAAGGCTCTTCCTCAATAATTATTTTCTTTTCATCGCCCTCTTTATAAGCAAGATCTTTGCTTTCATTGGCTAAAGATACTCCGGCCGTGATAGCTTCTTTATTTAATTGCTTTATACGCTTCTGAGGTGTAGAGCAATTAATGATTACTATTATTGCTATTGATAGTGTTATATATTTTCTCATATCTGTAGCTTTAAAATATATATACTAGCTGTGCATTAGCTTGTGGAATAAGATATACCTTTTTACTTTTTTCTAGTAATATCCCACATTGAGGACAAGCGAACTTCTTATATTTTGTATAACCCGGTTGTAAGCCAAGCCCAAGCTCAAGGTTAAATCTTTGCGATAACATCAGGGCATAACCGCCAAAGATGTTAAGCCCTATTGCTTGTCCCTCGTATGTCTCTTTTTTTATGATACCACCAAAGTTATATATCCCATATTGTGCTGAGCTCCCGAAGTACCAGCCTGAATTTGCGTGCCATGGCCACCATCGGAAGCCAAAAGCAAGGGCAGCTTGTCTGAACTGCATTTGATTATCTTTTCCATTATTATATGTAAAAGGGTTAAGATCTCCTTTGAGTTGGAGTGACCAATTTTTTGTTACTGCGAAAGATGCTTCCGCATTGATTGTAGCAAAATTTGCCCATCCTAGAACATTTGTTCCAAGTGTGACCTGATTAGGAATCAGTGGCCCACGATGGATTTTCTCCCTATACACTCTTTCTTGTGAATAGATATTATTTACATTAAATAATATCAAAATAATGACTAATACCTTTTTCATTTTAATTCCATTTTAATTCCATTTTAATTCATATCCTTGTAAATCATACCCATTTGCGTATTCTATTTGCACGTGTTCAGAATATGGAAAGTCTGAATAACCTCGTGTTGAATTTTTAGGTATTGTTACCTGAACACTCCCGGCATCAATGGATACTAACAAATCACAAGGAGCAGGCTTAGAACTAATAGCTAACACGTTGCCAGCGTATTCTGATAGATATATTTCTATTATATTATGTCTTACATTAGGTTCAATGGTATAATCCCTACTTATGTCATTTATAATTATTTGCTCATTAACAGAATCGTATGTTAAGGTATAATCATTTTTGAAGCCTAGAAATTTATACCCTTGATTAATTGTTAATCTTATTGTTACATTATCTCCACCATTATGTGTCACTGTATTGGATATATTATAGCCTGTATCACTTATTGTTTTTACCGTGTGCCTATTTATCTCAAAGGATGTTGTAAAATGCCTATCTGTTTGTATTTTAAATGAGTAATTTAAATCTTTTGAAATAAATACTCCATTCTCATAAATACCGGCTAGATGATAATGTTTTACTGGTGTTGATGTGATTGTAACTGCTGCATTATAATCATATGCTCCTGCGCCTGTTACTGTACCAAAAAGGGGCGTTTCATTAGATATAAACACATTTCTTATGTTGCTCTCAAACCTAGCTTCAAATGTTGAGTCTTCTAATCCTACAGTAAAGGATATCTCATTAGATGTACTATATAGATTGTTATTAAAATACCAACCTATAAAGCGCATACCATTTTCCGCATGAGCTGTACTTTTGATAACAGCACCATATTCATACACTCCTCCTGTATTACTTACTGATCCTCCCTCTCCAGCAGTAAAAATGATAGTTCTTTTAACTTTATTAAAAAAAGCCTTTATTGCAAGATCTGTTTTAACTGTCCCTTTCAATGGATTTATTGTATATTCTTCATTATTGACAATAAATTTTTCAAAAACATATCCTTGATTAGCTGTTGCAGTAACTATATACTCATCATTATAATTATATACTCCTGCGCCTTTTATCGTTCCGGCATCCGATGGACTAATCGTAGTTGATATGGTATAATCCAATCTCCTAAACTTTGCTGTATATGAGGCAGGATCTAGTCCTACCGTAACACTTATTTTAAACTCTGAACTTATCAATTCATCATTGCTATACCACCCTACAAATGCGTATCCGTCTGTTGGAGTAGCTACACATTCAACGGTGCTGTTATATTCATAAGTCCCTCCAACATGCGATATGTTACCGCCCTCAGAAGTTGAGAATAGTACATGAGTGAGCGCAGAAATGGGTATTTCAAGATTCAGCGTTTTCTTAAATTCATCGTTTATCAAGATAAACTCTATACTTTTCTTTTCAACTTGGCTGGGTTTGTAACTAAATGTAAATTTTTTATCAATTTTTGTGTTTAATTCAAAGTTGTTATGTGGCACATTCTCTGAATTGAGAGATATAAACTCATCCGTTTTTTCATTAACTCTATAGTTAAGAGTAATTTTCTCCTTAGTATAGTTCACAAGCTCTAGCTCTATCTTTCTTTCTGTATAGAAATTATTATCAGGGGTAATAAGTGTAATTTTAGGATTGAAATTGTCATCCTTTTTGAGTTCGAAATTTGCTGTTATCGTCGTGTCTGAGATTACAGTAATTGACCTCTTAGCCTCTAGCGAACCATCACTCCATCCTATGAAGTTATAATACTTCTCTGCTGTTGCAGATATATCACAGGTTGCATTATATTTTACCTGTTGCTTAGAACTTGGAGTTACGCTCCCCCCAATACTCGCTTTTATATCTACAACAAAAGTTTGTGCAGTAGCAACCTTTATTTCAAAAGTAGCTGTTACACTTGTCTTAATATTCTTTACAGTGAAAGAAAAAGAATAGTCCCCAGCAGTAGGTGGAGTAAAGGTGAATGTTGTCTTTTTGTCTTTAATTACATAACTATCATTGATTGTATTGCCGGCTATCTTTATTTTATGCTCAGTTGAATTATTGACCCTATAATTTAAGATCAATTCAGCCTCATTATTGTACTCTTCTACTTCTAATAGATAAGTATTGATTTGCCCTTCAATAAGACTCTCTTCAAGCGGTAAAATCTTGATCTTGAAGTTGTAGTCTTCAATAGTGTTAATCTCTTTTTGTGCGCAGCTTGCGCATCCTATTAGTAATAATAGGAGATAAATTATTTTTCTCATATGTTATTATTTAATTTTTAGTTTATCAGAAATTTTAATCCAATTGTTGATATAAAATGATAATTGGACATATCAGAGTTGAAGTTTATGTACTCTTTTATAGTTCCATTTATTGCAAGTGATTTTGCAATGAAAATATCCAGCGAGATTATTGGGGTGACGCCGTATGTGAATTTATTTTTTGCAGAGATTGTAATATTCTCAGGCAGTGAACCTATGGTTTCATACCCGGCATTAGCGGCTATTCCTGCTGAAAGCGCAATAGAGTGTTTATAGTTTGTAATTACTTTAAATAAATAGCCTACATTAACTATAATATCATCATAATTAACTTTTATGCCATTTGATTTTATATTGCTATTTATGTATTCTACTCCAGCTACAATTTGTCCTATGTTTTTATACATAGAATATTGTATACCTGTAGCAATATTTTTTCCATCATTTAGCCCGAAATTAACTTGAAATGATGATTGATTATTATACATTCTCTGAGCACTAGCACTCAATGTGAATAATGATATTAGTATTGTAAGTAAAAATGGTTTTTTCATATAATTAAAGCTTTTGATAAATCGTTATAGTTAATTTTAATTTGTAATGTTCTATTTCCTTTTTCTTCATATATATATATTACAATCACTTGTTTATTGCTAATTGTATTTGAAGATGTAGAAAGTATTGTTGTACATTCACCTTTTGCGGAAGCTGCGATTTGATTAGAATAACAAATATCAATAGGGGTTATTTGCTGTACTGTCCTTGAGGATGTTTTTTCATTCTCAATTTGCATTCTTATATCTGACGATTGATATGTTATTGTTGAATTATTAACTAATGTTAGTTTATAATAAATTGAATCTTGATGAACATATATGCCATCTATTGATAA
>CAZYQA010000088.1:0-8042 GCA_964649555.1 uncultured Muribaculaceae bacterium | reverse complement strand
GAACGCAATTGGAAAACCGATGTAGTGCGTTGGCTCTCCATATTACTTTCAGTCTTTGTCATCTGTTGCCTGGCAATATATACCTCCAACTTTTATTTCATTATTCCGCCGCTAATTGTTGCTTACGTAGAGTTCGTCAATTCAAAAGCGGGATTCAGGAACCGTCCACTATTGACTATCTTACTGCTAGTGACGGGTGCATTGATCGGAACCCTCTTTCAATTAATAGGTTACTGTTACTTAGGGTTGCCGGAAACTGTTGTCGCACTATTCATATTCATTGTGTTATTTACATTATTCGAATGGCTCGGCAAATTCTTCGCACCGGTAGGAGCGTTGGCATTAATTCCGATGCTTTTGCCACCGGAAACCCTTGTATGGTTACCCCTGCAAGTTGCCATCGGCGCCGGTTTATTCATTGCGACAGGATTGATTTTCTTTCAGCAATGTTACAAATGGTCCCGTCCGCAACTGATTTATTGCCTGATACCACACTACTTGCTGAGTCGAATCTACCATAATAAAAGAAATTCGGATATACTTTAGATGATTACAAAAGGTCTGTAAATTATTACATACAAAAAGGAAACTCATATTATAAAATAAATGTTGCGGCAAAAGATATTTTAAAATCTGAACAAAATAAAATAGCAGAAATCATTGCAAAACAAAATAAAACATTCCTAAACTGGTGGGCAATAGACTCATTGAAATCTTTAGACTACGATAAATTAATATACTTCCCCGAAATCAGGAGCATCAAATGGATCCTAAATTACGACAAATTCTCCGGATGGAAAGTGGGAGATTCATTAATTACCGATATTCCACAAAACATAATTTGGTGGGAGAACAATTACAATATTACACAAATAGACTCAATCATAAATAAATATAATGTACTAACAAAGGATTATATTATTAGAGAAGAAGAAAATAATAAAAAGAATGAGAATAATAAGTGCGAACTACATATTCCCGATAAATGGGAAACCGATAAAAAACGGTTACTTGAAGGTAAGCGATGATGGAACTATACTTGAGATAGGAGAAATCACAAAAGAGAGCGAAGATGTTGAATTTTATAACGGCATAATATGCCCCGGATTTATCAACTCGCATTGCCACGTAGAGCTATCATACCTTAAAGGGTACTTTAAAGAAGATACAGGCATGAGCGGGTTTATAAACCAGATTAATGCTCTAAGGCTAGCTGTAGAAGAGGAAGAAAGATTGGCATCAATAGAGAATCAGATGAATTTTCTATATAAGCAAGGGGTAAGTGGTATGGCAGATATTAGCAACTGTACAGAGAGTTTCAAATCCAAAAAAGAATCTCAAATGTTTGTCAGAACCTATTTAGAGCTTTTCGGATGTGAGCCAAAAGAGGCTGAGGAAGTACTCAATAGTGGCAAAAGTCTTGAATTAAAAGCTAAGGAGACTGGCATTGAAGGGGCTGTAACTCCGCATTCATGCTATACAATGAGCCCTGAATTATTAGCAAACTCAGCTCATCATGGGTTAAAAAGTGGCTATCTATCATATCACAACCAAGAGAGCCAAGAAGAGGAGGATATGATAATAAATGGTACTGGCGCATTAGCAGATAATTATAAAGGTAGAAATTTACCTACTCCTCCTGTTACAGGTAAATCTGCATTAATCTATTTCATCGATAGATTATTATCGGTATCAGAATCCCCTATCAATGGTAAAGTATTATTAGTACACAATACCGTAACAAATCAAGAGAGTATAGATTATGCAAAAAAACACTTAGCTCAAACATATTGGGCTATTTGTCCGTTATCTAATATATTTATTCACAGGATGCTTCCCCCATTAGATTTATTGAGAAGCAATATCCTAAAAATATGTTTGGGCACCGATAGTTTATCTAGTAATAAAATTCTCTCTATTGTGGAAGAGATGAAATGTATTCAAAATAATTTTCCTAATATACCATTAGAGGAGATATTTAAATGGGCTACATTAAACGGAGCTGAAGCAATAGGTAAAGAGAATGAGCTAGGAACTTTAGAAGTTGGTAAAAAACCGGGCATAGTTTTAGTTGAAAATGTGGATTGTAAAAACATGAAATTAACTGACAAATCTTTCTCAAGAAGGCTTGTTTAACAATATTTTTTATGGGAACAATTTTATTTAATCATATAATATTCGGCCCGATCAAAAGTAGAAGACTGGGCAACTCCTTAGGGATAAACCTTTTGCCTAAATTTGGCAAATGGTGCAGTTTCGATTGTATTTATTGCGAATGCGGGTGGAATAAAGATGGAAAAGAGGACAAAAAGCTCCCCACCTATCAAGAGGTAGAAACTGCGCTTGAAACCAGATTAAACGAATTCAAGCAAGAGGGAACACCAATAGATACTATCACATTTTCGGGCAACGGAGAGCCTACACTTCATCCCGATTTTCCAAAAATTATTGATACCACGCTAAGATTAAGAGATAAATATTTTCCGCAGGCAAAAGTTTCTGTCCTATCTAATGCAACACAGATTGCAAATAAAGAGATAAGAGAGGCTTTGATGAAGGTAGATAATCCTATCTTGAAAATAGACTCTCCTATTGAAGAATTTGCACATATTATTGATAGGCCAAATGAAAAATACTCATTAAAAGAAACCATCGAAAATCTAAAACTTTTCAATGGTAACTTTATACTTCAAACAATGTTTCTAAAAGGGGAAGTTGATGGCAAAGTGATTGATAGCACAAATCCGGCAAATGTAGAAGAGTGGAGAAAAATGGTTGAATTATTAAAACCAAAGGAGATAATGATCTATACAATAGATAGAGAAACCCCGGCCAAACATTTAGAAAAGGTGAGTGTAAAAGAGATGGAGGACATTGCCGAACCTCTTATAAATAAAGGATACAAAATTCAGATTAGAGGATAAATATGAGAGCGGTTATTCAGAGAGTTACACAATCATCGGTTACAATAGATGGAATAATTAAAGGGGAGATCCAACAAGGGATGATGATCCTACTAGGGATTGAGGATGCCGATAATAGCGAAGATATTGCATGGCTGACAAAAAAAATCCTGAACCTTAGAATATTTGATGATGAAAACGGAGTAATGAACCTATCTGTAAAAGATATAAACGGCGAAATACTACTGGTGAGCCAATTTACGCTTCATGCATCAACAGCAAAAGGGAATAGGCCATCCTATATAAAAGCTGCCAAACCAGATATATCTATACCCCTTTACGAATCAATGATAAAAAGTATAGAAGAGGGATTGGGCAAGAAAATTGCAACAGGGGAGTTTGGTGCAGAAATGAAAGTTGAGTTGATTAATGATGGCCCTGTAACAATTATTATAGATACTAAAAATAAAGAATAAATTAAATTAAGGATATATGGAAAAGATTTTAGACATGTATGGATATAATCCTACTAAAGAAGATGTGGCAAAGAGAGTTTCTGCAATAATTAAAAATGCAAGTAAACTTATGACTCCTGAAAATTTAAACAAATGTTTAAGTTACATGGATTTAACAACACTTAATACTACTGATACAGAAGCTCGTGTTATTAAATTTGCTGAGAATGTGAATGATTTTAAATCTTCATTCCCTAATTATTCAACACCTGCATCTATATGTATTTATCCAAATCTTGGAAAAGCGGTAAAAGATAACCTAAAAGCTCCAGGAGTAAATGTAACAGTAGTAGCAGGAGTATTCCCCAATTCACAAAGCTTTTTAGAGGTAAAATTACTTGAATGCAAGATGGCTTGCGAAAATGGAGCTGATGAAATTGATATTGTATTAGCACTTAACAAATTCTTGGCAGGAGATTACAAAGGTGCTGCAAATGAGATTACCGAGATTAAAAAAGTGGTTGGTAGCAAACACCTTAAAGTGATTCTTGAAACAGGAGCACTAGATTCTCCGGCAAAAATTGCTGCTGCATCTTTCCTATCAATGGAAGCGGGTGCAGATTTTATCAAAACGTCTACCGGAAAGATGGAGCCTGCCGCTACACCTGAAGCTGCAGTAGTGATGTGTGAAGCAATTAAGGCATACTATAAAGAGACAGGCAAAAAGATCGGATTCAAGCCTGCAGGGGGAATGGTTACTTCACTAGATGCAATAATCTATTTCTCAATTGTTCACGATATACTGGGAGAAGAGTGGCTAACACCTGAGTTATTCAGATTAGGAGCAAGTAGATTAGCAAATAATATACTTTCCGATCTTGAAGAGACCAACGTTAGCTATTATTAACTAAATTTGCTTAACCTATAATTTATCATTAAAAATACAAAATGAAAAAAGTTTACATTGTTGCTGCTAAAAGAACTGCCATTGCAAAGTTCATGGGAGCACTTTCTGGTTTAACACCAGGACAAATTGGAGCAGAGGTAATTAAGGACATCATAAAAGAGTCCGGTATAAACCCAACTGAAATTGATGAAGTAATTTGCGGAAATGTTTTATCTGCAGGGCAAAAACAAGGTGTTGCAAGGCAAGCTGCCGTACTTGGAGGAATACCTGTTGAGGTGCCAGCTTACGGAATTAATATGGTATGCGGTAGCGGCTTAAAAGCTGTTTTAAATGCTTATGCAGATATAGTTTCGGGGTGTGCAGATGTAGTTATTGCAGGTGGAACCGAATCAATGTCTAATGCAGGATTTGTAATGCCGGGCACTCTAAGAAGCGGTAATAAAATGGGTAATATACAAGCTGTAGATCATATGGTTTGCGATGGACTAACTGACGCATTTAATGATTATCACATGGGCATCACTGCAGAAAATATAGCTGAAAAATACTCAATTTCAAGAGAAGAGCAAGACGAATTCTCTTACAAATCACAGCAAAAAGCAATTAATGCTGTTGACTCAGGCAATTTCAAAGGTGAGATTACCCCAATTGAGATTGTAACAAGAAAAGAGACTATTATATTTGATACCGATGAGTTCCCTAACAGAGCATCAACTCCTGAAAAAATGGCTAAATTAAAGCCGGCATTTAAGAAAGATGGTACTGTTACTGCCGGTAATGCTTCGGGTGTAAATGATGGCGCTTCGTATGTACTTGTAGTATCTGAAGATGCCGCAAAACGTTTGAACCTTACCCCTATCGCTGAAATTATAGGTGGCGGCACAGGTGGCGTAGATCCTAAGATTATGGGTATGGGCCCGGTACCGGCAATTGAAAGAGCATTAAAAACTGCTCACCTTGAGCTAAAAGATATGGATAGGATTGAGCTTAACGAGGCTTTTGCCGCTCAATCACTTGGTGTGATCAAAGAGTTATGCGATAACCATGGCGTTACAAAAGAGTGGATGGAATCCAAATGCAACCCTGACGGAGGAGCAATTGCATTAGGTCACCCTATCGGAGCTTCAGGAAACAGAATCCTTGTAACACTTATACACGGCTTAAAGAGAAACAACCAAAAATACGGTTTAGCTTCTCTTTGCATCGGAGGTGGTATGGGTGCAGCAATTGTAATAAAAAGTATCTAAAACTGCTGAATAAGCATATATTAAACTGTGCGCATTTTTTTTCGTAGGTGACCTACGAAAAAAAATGCGCACGAGTTTATTTAATATATTCTGATTCACTTTAGTACTCATTCTTTATCTTTTTAATGATATCTTAATTTTATTTTTTCACATCTCTGATACAGCGAACGCCTCCATTGCCACCATCAACACCACTAAGCATATACAAAACACCTCCATTATTTGTAACGGCAAAACCCGGACGATCTATTGCCCATGATTTATTAAAGCCAGTTCTGCAAAAATGCTCACTTATAGGCCAAGCCTTTAGAAATGGATAACTTGCAGTAAAAATACCGTCAGAGCCAAAATCTTCCATCAATGAATACATAATTGATAATTCCCTTTGCGTAGGCACTCTCCATCCTGTCGGGCATATCGGGTTATTCCCTCCTGGTTGAGAGCGTGATCTTACTGCTTCCCATGATAAACCACTACCATAAGTATCATACATTATTTCAAACTTAATATATGGTTTATTAAATCCACGATCATCACGTAATTCATGGTCGGGCAACTCTTCAACTGTATAAAAACCACGAATACTTTTTGCATCTAATCTGCTAAGATCTATAAATCCATTATAGTTTGTATAGATATATTGTATATTTTCCCATACTCTATCTCTCTTAGGTGCGGTATAAATATAAATAGGATCAGGCGTTATATCAGTAGAAGCATTATTGGGTATTCCCAAATTACGAACACATCTATAATATATTTGAGAAGCTCCCGACTCATTTAATCGCCCAATACTTGAGCCTTCTGAGGCCCACAAAACCTCCGGATTATTTTGATAAAATACGGAACTACTTACATAATGTTGCTTTGTCAACTCCCATGTTGAGAATTGATAAAGATTTGAGACTGCACTAAAAGAATCTTCCCCAATCCATAAATTAGTCAATTGATTAATGCTTGCTAAATACCATTGCACTTCATTTTGTTGAATTATACCATCTCCATTCATATCTCTATTACGATTCATACACTTATATTTTACATAATCATAATCAGTCTTATTTTGCCATGTATCATAATTCAGATAAGTACTCCAAGCAGAATTATTTGGGAAGAAGTTTACAAAATTCTGTCGCCCATTTCGTTGTCCATCTGTATTTACATTCACAGATGTTTCATCAATAGCAAAGGTGCGTCCTATAACAGCTTCATTTGGGTAATATTGCGACCCCCATCCAGTAAAAGTTTCAGTCGATTTAAGATTATACATTGTCTGTATAGATGCTTGTCTTATAGAGTACTGAGCCATAGATTTTGAGCTTTGCATATCATTACTCTGTTGATATCTTGATAATATATTAAGTATCCTTATATTCTTGTTTACAAACTGCTTCCACAACCCACCCTCAACTGTTTCGGAAGTACTTTCAGGATTAAAATTATAATAATATTCATTTACAAAAGTTGTAAACCTGATATTATCTCCATTATCAAACAATGAACGCTCTTTTGGTATTAATCCCGCCCTACGCTTAGACTCTTTCAGTACCGCCACCAATTGCCGAACATCCAACATCTTATCTACGCCATTATCTATATCAGACATATACTGTGTAAAGAAATCAGAAATATTAGCATCGTTCAACTCTTCAGAATATCTTTTATCCTTTCCATCACCCAAATAGGTATTAAACACATCATTATAAAGATTTGCACTTTTTTTACCAATTCTAAATAATACCCATTCATAATCTTTTGGGTTAGCAATAGCATTACCTTTCGAAAACGGAGTAGATACATCCCAAGTTAAAGTATTATCTATAGCTGGATAGCCAAAATCAAGCGATAGCACATTATAATATGCATCCAGATCAACAATCTTATTTGCCAAAGCAACATCACCTTCTACTCCGGGTCTACGTTCATTATCATCTGTCACCTCAATTAAAATATCATTAATAGAATTTATTGTTACATTATAAGTATAATGCACATTCCTAATATTACTATAATTATTAACATCATTTACCCCTCCTCCTAAATGTACCATAAATTTCACATCGGCTGATAACTCTTGAGTTGTATTATATTTATATTTAATATAACCCTTAAATTCCACATAAGTTCCGGCATCATTTGCATATTCAAACTCTGGGAGATTAGTTCCATCTCCATTCTTTAATTTTTTATCACGTAATGCATATCTTTGTTTTTTTTCTTCTTCAGTTAAATTATCATTTACAGGAATATCTTTTTTTGCTGTTAACATACTCTCTAATACATAAAATGCAAAAGTTCCTTTAACATCCGTTGGCCTACCTGTCAATGACTCAAAATTACGCCACTCACTAGCAAAATAATTTGACCGATCATCAGAAAATTCATTATTTATATTACTAGGAAATAATCTGGCCTTTAGTGGCGCAGATACAACTCTCCACTCTATAGGATAGATTCTAAAATAAGATTTGATATTAAAACTAGAATTGGAGGTGTTTATCCTATCTCATTTACTCCTATAGAGTGGAGA
>CAZYQA010000087.1:0-8045 GCA_964649555.1 uncultured Muribaculaceae bacterium | reverse complement strand
ACATATCTCCTATATAAGTTGCTGGTAACAACAATAATAGGAAGTATATGTACTCTATATTAAACCACCATCTAATATCTGGATTTGCATACGATAATGTGGGCCAATTTGCATATTGAGTAACTAATGTGAAACATAATATAAGCCCGAAAAGTGCAGCTCTGGCTCTTAAATTATCTCTTGTAAAATACCATATCAAGGCTCCGAACAAATATAAGAATGCTAATAAAAATATGATGATACCTCTTCTTTGTATAGAAATTACCTCTCCGAAAGCGAAGTGCCCTACAATTATTAACCCTATGGCTAATAGCAGCCCCCCTATTCTTATCCATTTTACATAAGGTGCTTTTTTCTTTATAACCATATATATTGGGAAGAGTGACAGAAATCCTAAAATTGTAAAGAAACTATTTGAAACATCAAGGAATACATATAGATAGGAGAAAAGCCATAGCATCACAAATCGCTCTAGCGTTTCCATTACAAACCTTTTGGTAAATCCCTCTTGCCCGAATTTTGCCAACTTTCCTCTACCGGCAAATGGTAGTGCCGCTCCCATACAAAAAATAAATATTGGGAATACTAAATCTACCCAACCTATTCCTGCAACGCTCATATCTAAGCCATGAGTGGGAGGTGGATTTTGAATATGGTACATCCAAGCAGGCAACACAAACTCTTCAGTTCCGGGAATTAAACCATGTGGGATTATAGCGCAAAAGACCATACCGAAAATGGTAAGACCTCTCAGAAAATCTAATGAAAGATAACGGTTCATAAGTACAAAATTTGGTGCAAAGATACTAAAAAACTTAGCGTCGTCGTCGTTTTTTACAATCACCTCATTATCAAATATTCAACTTTTATAAAAAAATTATATTATCTTTATCATATTATTTAGTACCTAAACATTAAGACTTTACAAAAAACGACGACGTCGATAATATGAAGAATAAAATATTGATAACATTAATAATTATATGTGTCATTTGCTCTATTTCACTAGGGCGTCTTGCATTATATGATAATTCCTTTCTACCATTTGGCGCAATATCAATCAGTTTTTTATGTAGCGCTGGATTGTTTTTTCTAATAAAACGCAACAATAATATAATAGATTAATCAAAATGCCAATAAAACAAATATATTTAATTTCATCTATAGTATTATTTATACTATTTTTCATAACATATAAATACACTTTTTTTAGCACTTTCTTTATTGTTACAGGCGTGAGTATATTTGTATTGTATCTGTGTGCCCGAAAAAAGAAATAACTTTTAACCTAAAATATATGACAGAAATTTCAACAAAAGAGAGAATGTTTGTTTACATAACTTTCTATTCTCTAATCGCATCTTTTGCCATATTTGCGATTTGCGCACCGTATTATTTTTCAAAAGGGATTTGGGGAGGCATATTTGCCGCTATTTTTTTCTTTATCATCAATATTAAAAAAATTATTGAGTATATAAGGTTGGGAAATAAGCTTTTAATGCTTTATAATTTAGCAATCGCATTAGCTTTGGTTATTATAGGACTAATATGCACAGCCTCATCAGAGATTTTCAAATTATATGTTTATTCTATCCTACCATTGGGGTTAATATCAACACTACTAATAATTAGAAGATATGAAAGGAGTAACATTTGAAACGAAAAGATTTATAAGAGCCTGCATAATTATATTTAGCCTCCTTATAGTATTGGAGATATTAGGTATCGACATTACGAATCTACCATATCCCTATAATAAAGTTTATGTTATGGTAAATATTGCTGCTTGTATAGGCTCTATATATACAGAGTGGTATCTTAAAAGGAAAAAAGCACAATAATTAAAAGATCGATACTTTCTAGGCTAGGTTACCTAACTAGAAAAAAAGCGCAACAATCATCTACAACACGCTGATTATCAATGATAGATTTTTCTATAGCTGCGCCTTTTGCATGGCTAGGTCACCTAGCCATGTATGCACGATCGCCCCAAAATTGGTAGCGGCGGTTTTCAAATGGGCTACCCCAGAAGATTGAGTGAATGAATCCATTGCGCTCCACAAGTACTGTATGATAAATATTCCCTTGCGGATTCTCTTTCTTCTTCATGAGTATTTTATTATCGGCGGAATTAATTGTAACAAAGCAGGTATCGCAAGTACGAGAAATCTTAGATGGATACGTATCACAAAATGCAGAATACATCTCTTCTAGTTTATATCCTGTGCCCCCTTTGCTACTCACAATGCGTTTCCCGTTGAGTATAACTGTTGTATCTACATAAGAGATTACAGAGAGCTTATTATCAGCATCCTCAGAGAGCCAATCAAGCAAAACAGGTGTGTGTAGAGAATCTTCAAAACCATAGTTGCTATCTATAAAACTTAGCCTTTCCAATTTAGCAGGAAGCTCTTTATTTAACAGATAATTGAACATAAATCTTCCCCCTCCGCTATGGCTTATCATATACAAAGAAGATACCGGGCAACTCAAAGAATCCTCAACAATTGAGACTAATGTATCGGTTAATTTTCCATATAATTTTATAGAATTTGGATGCTTTGATGAGTGTGTTGTCCAACCTTTTGTCGCAGATTCTAAATATGCTACAATATAGTTTTTAGAAGTATCGGTTTGGCGCACAAAATCTGTCTGTGCTTTAATATGCTGTATATCAAAATGCCAGTCGTCACCCTCCTCCATTTTTTTGCCGGCAGTCCATTCAATTGAATTTCCATTTGGGAGAGCATATAATACAAGAACACTCTCTTTACTAGGAGAGAGTGTTCCGTAATCTATCACTACCCTTGCATCGGGAATAAGATTAGTGTGTTCAACAAAATCATAAATTAGCCCTTGCAATAAAATAAGAATAGTAAGTATCATGTTGGTAAGTAGTGTCTATTTTGAATATTCAGCAATTATCTCTTTAGCTTTATCTAATTTCTCTTTAAGTAAAGCATCTGTTTTTGCTTCAACGATAAATCTTAAATATGGCTCTGTATTAGAAGGGCGGATATTAAACCACCAATCAGGAAACTCTACTCTGTAGCCATCAAAATCCATCTCTTTAGTTGGCTTCTCTACAGATGTAAAATAAGCTCTTACAGCATCCATCGCCTCTTTTTTACGCTCTAGCTTGAAATTCACCTCGCCAGAGTTTTTATATCTCTCAATCTTAGCAATCACCTCAGATAATTTGATACCTTTTTTCTTAAAGTCAGAAACAATATCCAAAATAATCAATGAAGCCATCATACCGCTGTCTGAGTAGAAAAACTCTTTGAAATAGTAGTGCCCTGCAAGCTCTCCACCATATAGGCCATCAATCTCTCTTAGTTTATGAGCAGCAAATGCTCTACCCACTTTCCAGGTCTCCATCTCGCCACCCATCGGAGCAAGATACTCTCCTACAGCTTTTGAGCTTCTGATATCTTGAATAACTTTTCCTTTCAAACCTCTCTTTTCCAACCAGTAATGTCCCATAAGAGCAATCATAAGATCTGGAGAAATAAATCTTGCATTTTCATCTACAAACATCACTCTATCGGCATCACCATCAAAAATAACACCTATATCGCTATGTTTTTCTCTCACCATTTCTTGAAGTGCCATAATATTCTCAGGCACAAGTGGATTAGCCTCGTGATTTGGGAATCTGCCATCAAGCTCATCATAAATGTAATGAACAGAACCATCACCGTTAGTGCCATTACCTACTCCTATAATATCTTTGATAATCAGCCCAGCCATACCATTTGAAACATCAATCGAGATGTTCAGGTTTGAATAATCGCCTCTGTATTTTAATTGAAACTTGATATATTCATCTTGATAATCAGCGTGCTCAACCTTACCTTTATTAGCAACCGGAACACAAGGTTTACCCTCATTAATCCATTTTTCAATTGTACCCAATCCGTTATCATATCCAACAGGTAAGGCATTATCTCTCGATACTTTTAATCCATTATACTCAGCAGGGTTGTGAGATGCAGTAATTTGAACAGACGCATGAAATCCATACATTGCAGTTGCAAAATATACCATCGGAGTTGTAGCTAAACCCATATCAACTACATTAGCTCCGGCATCGGTAATTCCTTTTAATAAATACTCGTGTATTTCGGGAGAAGACTCTCTAACATCTCTTCCTACAAGTATTCTATCAGTTTTTAATAACTCAGGTAAGAAGAATCCAACTTTATAAACAGTCTCTTTATTAAAGTCTTTATTATAAATTCCTCTAATATCATAAGCGTGAAATGCTCCCATAATTCTACCTCCTATTTTTTATTTTTCTTAACAATCTTATAATGTGGATGCGTTTTTCCGTTAGCTATGTTTGTCAGTTTTCCTTGTATCATTTTCTTTCTGATTGGTGTAGCCCTATCTGTGAATAAGATACCGTCCAGATGATCCAATTCGTGTTGTACCATTCTACATCCAAAGCCCGAGAAAGCCTCCTCTATAAGCTCCATATTTTCATTATTATATTTTACCTTGATAGCTGTAGGCCTTACAATATCAGCATGAATATTTGGAATACTCAAACACCCCTCAGAATATTCAGCCATTTCCTCGCTCTCCTCTGTCACAACAGGATTTATCATCACTCGTTTGAATCCTTTTAGCTCAGGCATATCCTCTTCCAAATCCGATCCGTCAACAATTACAACCCTCACAGATTTTCCCACCTGCGGAGCAGCAATACCAACACCATCTGCCTCTTTCATTGTAGCATACATATTATCAATTAGCTCATTAAGCCCCTCAGTATTATTAAGATCAATTTCAACTGCTTTCTCTCTTAGTACATCGGAACCATAAACGTGAATAGGTAATATCATATCTTTTAATTTTATATTATTTAATTCTATCTAGCCATGTCTGCAAAATTATTGCCGCACTTATCTTATCCACCGCACCTTTTTCTCTCCTGTCACTTTTCTTCACCCCTCCAGCTATCATTGCGCTCATTGCCAACTTAGAGGTAAACCTCTCATCTTCAAGCACAACTTTAATATCAGGAAAATGCTTGCTTAAATGTTTTAAAAATACATCAACATCCTTTGCAGCTTCTGACGGTTTGTTATTTAGGTTCATTGGATACCCCACCACAAAAAGATTTACTTTCTCTTTTAGGGTATAATTTTTGAGATATTCAATTATCTTTGCAGACGGAACGGTCTCCAAAGCGGTGGCAAAAATTCCCAGTGGGTCACTTACAGCAACACCCACTCTTTTTCTGCCATAGTCAATACCAATAATCCTTTCCATGATGCAAAGTTAGCTTATTATATTTATTATGATTAAAAAGAATCGTGAAAAATTAAATAAATTGTCAAACAAGTTTCGTTTCTCTATCTTTAACGATACTACACACGAAGAGATATTTATCTTCAGGTCGAACGGCTTGTTATTTATATTAACAATCATATTAGCAATAGTGTTTTTAATAGCATCTGTTACTATGATTATTTCTTACACCTCTTTGAGGGAGATGATACCGGGGTATCCTTCTGCAGAGAGTAGAAGACAATTGATTCAAAACAGTTTAAAAATCGACTCACTTCAAAATGAGATAAATATCTGGAGATTGCAACTGGCAAACATACAAAGAATTGCGGTTGGCCAACAGCCTCTCCAAATTGATAGTATTTTAAACCTGACAAAAGGTAAAGATACCGTTGTGAATTATAGTACATATTTGAAGGATGACTCTTTATTGAGAGCAGCCGTACTAAAAGAGGAGCAATTCAATATTACAGGAAAACAAAAAATCGAACAAATTGAGGGGCTACACTTCTTCCCTCCTGTAAAAGGTATTGTGACAGAAGAGTTCAACCCTACAATCAATCACCCTTATGTTGATATTGCTGCACCTGAGAACAGCGTTGTTTCATCGGTCTTGAACGGCACTGTAATCTCCTCAGGATGGAATGATGACACCGGATATACTATTCAGGTACAACATGATAACAATCTTATCTCGATATATAAACATAATGCCAAGCTACTGAAAAGCACTGGTGATAAAATAAATGCGGGCACTCCTATTGCACTTGTTGGAAACACCGGTTCATTGAGCACGGGAGCACATTTACATTTTGAGCTATGGCATAAAGGGGAGCCTATAGATCCGGCTAACTATATTAAATTTTAACAGGAAGATAATGAGTAAAAGACATATTGCAATTCTAGGCTCAACAGGCTCTATCGGCACTCAAACGCTTGACGTAATTGCTCAACATAAAGATTTATTTGAAGTTGAACTATTAACGGCCAATAATAATGCCGATTTATTAATAGAACAAGCAATTAAGTTTCAACCTAATAATGTTGTAATATGTAATGATGAGCATTACAGTAAAGTAAATAATGCACTATCGCAATACGATATTAAAGTCTTTGCAGGAAAAGAATCTGCAAACGAACTTGTAAAAGGCGACAACATAAACATAGTAGTGGCAGCAATGGTGGGTTTCAGCGGATTGGAACCAACTATCAATGCCATAAAAGCGGGAAAAGCAATTGCTTTAGCCAATAAAGAAACATTAGTGGCAGCTGGGGAAATAATCACAACATTATCGAAAAAATACAATGCTCCTCTCCTACCTGTAGACTCTGAACATTCGGCTATTTTCCAATGCTTGCAAGGGGAACACACTTCTATTGAGAAGTTGATACTCACTGCATCAGGTGGCCCATTCAGGGATTGCACCTTGGAGCAGATACATAATGCAACGTTAGAGCAAGCACTCAATCACCCAAATTGGGATATGGGAGCTAAGGTGACAATAGATTCTGCCACAATGATGAACAAAGGTTTGGAGATGATTGAAGCAAGTTGGCTTTTCAATGTGCCTGCAAGTAAAATTGAGATTGTTGTGCACCCTCAATCAATAATTCATTCAATGGTACAATTTCCTGACGGATCTCTAAAAGCTCAACTAGGCGCGCCAGATATGAGGGTACCTATTCAATACGCCATATCATACCCTACAAGGCTAAATTTAAATGCGCCGCGAATTGATTTTGCAGAGATTGCGCAGCTTACATTCAAAAAACCGGATTTAGAAAAGTTCCCACTTATACGGATAGCTTACGAAGCATTTGAAACAGGAGGAAATATCCCTTGTGCCATGAACGCAGCAAATGAGGTAGCAGTAGCAGCTTTTCTAGAGAGAAAAATTTCTTTCCGTGATATTCCTACAATTGTTGAGAAAACATTGGAAAAAACCGAAAGGATAAAACACCCTGATTTAGACGCTATTTACAACACTCATTTGGTAGCAAAAGAATCTGCAAGAATTATATCTGAAACAATTTAAACAAAACACTGTTTAACAACTTATTACAACTATTCGCTGAAAGACATAATTAAATAGATGATAGTGTTTTAGTGTATATTGTTATTATCTTTGTAATTAATAAATAAAATCTAAAATATAAAAATGGTACTTCTGATTAAGATATTTCAAGTCATATTAGCACTAAGTATTCTTGTATTAATCCACGAATTCGGGCACTTTATTTTTGCCCGTATATTCAAAATAAGAGTAGAAAAATTTTATCTGTTTTTTGATGCATGGTTTAGCTTATTCAAATATAAACCTAAAAACAGCGATACCGAATATGGAATTGGTTGGCTCCCTTTAGGTGGATATTGCAAGATTGCGGGTATGATTGATGAATCTATGGATAAAGATGCAATGAAGCAGCCGCCGCAACCTTGGGAGTACAGATCAAAACCTGCATGGCAAAGGTTACTTGTAATTGCAGGAGGAGTACTATTTAACTTTATATTGGCAATCATCATATACTCTGGAATTATGCTTGCCTGGGGCGAAAGCTATATAAAAAACACTGATGTAACTACAGGTATATATGCTGATAGCCTTGCAGTAGAGATTGGATTTAAAACCGGAGATAAAATTATCCAAATAGAAGATGTAGTATCTGATGATTTCCAGGATAACTTTATAAATATTATAAGGCTACAAGCAAAATATGCAAAAGTTATAAGAAATAATGATACTGTT
>CAZYQA010000086.1:0-8079 GCA_964649555.1 uncultured Muribaculaceae bacterium | reverse complement strand
GTTTTGTTATTTTAAGAATTGGGTTTTTACAAAATGAGAGTAGATTTATTTATTTTGATATAAATGGAGATATGTGTCCCTATTACCTTTGCTTGGCTGGTAATAGGGATATTACATTGTATCCTATTTATTTAACTAAATAATTAAATATATTTTATGAAAAGTAGATTGAATGCTTTTTTGTCGGCTATTATTATGGTCGTTTTTTTTTGTGTTGGGTGTAATAAGCATGAAGATGAGGTGATATTAGTCTCTTCTGTTATGGTTTCTCCTGAAAATTTAACTTTAGAGGTGGGGGGAGCTTCTCAGTTGAAAGCAAATGTGCTTCCTGAAAGTGCCAATAATAAACTAGTATTATGGAAATCGGAGGATGAATCTATTGCTACTATAGATGAGGCGGGAAATATTACTGCATTAAAAGTTGGTATTGTTACAATTTCTGCAACTGCGCAGGATGGCTCAGGTGTAACTGGGAAATGTGTATTAACTATAAATAATGCTACTGTTTTAGTAAATGCTGTTGTAATTACTCCTGCTTCTGCAGATATGCAAATTGGGGGCACTTTAGAGCTTGTGCATAATGTTATGCCTAATGATGCTACAAATAAAGATGTATTATGGAGCTCATCTGATGAGTCTGTAGCAACTGTTGATCAAACAGGAAAGGTAACAGCGGTAAAAGATGGGAAGGTTTCAATTTTTGCAACTTCTGTTGACGGATCTGATATAAAAGGGGAGAGTGTAATAACGGTATTAGTGCCTGCTCCAAAAATGTATATTTTGGGCTATGGCCGTTATGGTGCAGATGCCATGAAGTATTTAGTGTGGAGAGATGGTAAAATAACTCAACTACCCGAGAACTGTGAGAGTGTCTCTTCTTTCTATTCAAATGGGAGCAGTTTATATATGGCTGGAATCAAAAAGAATAATGATAAGAAAGTTATAGGTTATTGGTTGGGAGATACATTCCATGCTTTTAATGATGGCTCTAACCGAGTTACCGTTTCGGGAATATATGCAAATGGCTCTGATGTATTTATTTCAGGTAGAGAGTATGATTCTGCAACCTCAAAGTATATTTCAAAATTATGGAAAAACGGATCTGTTTTTGCAATTTTATATGATGGGGGCACAGAATTATCTAGATTATTTGGTAAAGGGAACGATGTTTATGTTACAGGATGCTATTATGGTGAATCAAATGCGCGTGTTCCGGTGTATTGGAAAAACGGACAACAAGTAGGTCTTGATTATACAAACGAATTTTCTTATCCTCAATCTATCTTTGTTGATGATAATAATGATGTACATGTTGTAGGGTTTGGCCGTGATGCTACATCATACGCATTTAAAGCATTTTATTGGAAGAATAATGAGGCTGTAATCAAACTTCCCGATCTTTCAAGAGAGTCGTCTGCACTAGATGTTTGTGTGATTGGTAATGATATTCATGTTGTAGGAGATGTGGATGATGCCGATGGTAATATTTATGGGGCGCATTGGATAAACGGCGAACTTGTTAATCAAGTTAAGAATGCGCAATTTACTTCTATTTATAAACAAGATAATGATATTTATATTACTGGTTTAATGGTAAACTCCAGTGAACAGGTGCTACCTGCATGTTGGAAAAATGGAGTGCTTATTGATATTCAGATTGATGGTATAACTTGGGGTAAAGCTGTGGAAGTAGCTTTTACAAAATAAAGAGATTCGTTTTATTATATATGGCTGTTCAAAATATTAGATTTGAGCAGCCATATTTTTATCTATGGTTGTATAAAAAAGTACTATTTTTGCACTCGTAAAACAATGATTTTATGAGAGATTTTGTTGCAATAGATTTTGAAACGGCTAATCAGTATCGAACTAGTGTGTGTAGTGTGGGGGTGGTGATTGTGAAGGAGGGGGAGATTGTGGATGAGTTTTATAAACTGGTGAGGCCTTATCCTAATTTTTATACTTGGAGAGCTACTCAGTGCCATGGATTGAGGGGGGTAGATACAGAGGATGCGCTTGATTTCCCAGATATATGGGAGCAGATAGCCTCTAGGATTGAGGGGTTGCCACTTGTTGCGCATAATAAATCGTTTGATGAGAGTTGTTTGAAAAAATGCCATGAGCATTATGAGATAGATTACCCCTCTTATGAGTTCTTCTGTACTTTGAAGGCAGCAAGGAGAGCTTTCCCCAATTTAGAGAATCACCAGTTACATACGGTGTCGGCTCAGGTGGGGTTTATTTTGGATAATCATCACCATGCACTTGCTGATGCACAGGCTTGTGCTATGATAGCAATTAATATACTTTAACCTTAAACTCTAAAAATATGATTGATAAAAATGCAGGAGATAGTAATCCTCAGAGGGATTTGGCTTGGAAGTTTATAGAGCAGACAGGGGTAAATATTTTCCTTACAGGCAAAGCGGGGACAGGCAAGACAACTTTCTTGAAAAATCTTAGGGAGAGCTCCCCTAAAAGGATGATTGTGGTAGCCCCGACAGGTGTAGCTGCAATTAATGCCGGAGGTGTTACAATACATTCATTTTTTCAATTACCATTTGGGCCTTATCTTCCAGCAATAAAGAGAGAGGGGAGTTTTAAAATGCAATTTGGTAAAGAGAAGCGTAATATAATTAAGAGCTTAGATCTGCTTGTGATTGATGAGATAAGTATGGTGAGAGGGGATCTGTTGGATGCTATAGATGATGTTTTACGCAGATATAAGGATAGGGAGAAACCGTTTGGAGGTGTGCAGTTACTTATGATAGGGGATTTGCAACAGCTTGCCCCTGTAGTGAAGCAAGATGAATGGGACTTAATATCTGGAAATTATAATTCGCCATATTTTTTTGATAGTAACGCTCTTAAGCAGACAGATTATATCACGATAGAATTAAATCATATTTATAGGCAAAATGATACTGATTTTATTGAGATTCTAAATAAAGTGAGAGAGAATAGTATCGATGCTGAGGTGATAAATCGCTTGAATTCAAGATATATAAAGGAGTTTTGCCCGGAAGATAAAGAGGGGTATATAACCCTTACATCACATAATTATACGGCTAAAAATATTAATGATGCTAAGTTGGATGCGATAGCTTCACCTTCATATACATTTAATTCTATGGTAGAGGGGGAGTTTCCTGAGTTTATGTACCCCACCGAGAGCGATCTTGTACTGAAGGAGGGGGCGCAGGTGATGTTTATTAAGAATGATATTTCAGGAGCTCAAAGATACTATAATGGTAAGATTGGGATAGTTACTTATGTAGATGCAGAGAGAATAGAGGTGCATCCTCATGGAGCATCTTCACCTATAGATGTTGAGATTGCAGAGTGGACAAATGCCAAATATGTGATTGATGATACCACAAAAGAGATAACGGAGCAGATAGATGGGGTTTTTAAGCAATTCCCATTAAAAACTGCTTGGGCAATAACAATTCATAAAAGCCAGGGGCTCACATTTGAGCGTGCGATTATAGATGCGGCAAGCTCTTTCTCTCATGGGCAAGTTTATGTTGCACTCAGCAGATGCAGAAGTTTTGAGGGGCTGGTGCTTCGCTCACAGATTTCACCATCTGCCATAATCAACGATTATAAAGTATCGGCATTTTCAAAAAATGCAGAGCAGAACAGGCCTGATAAACAGGTGCTGGATACTTATACAAAAGTTTATATCCACTCTTTGATAATAGACTTCTTTAATTTTTCTCCACTTTATGCACGTTTGAGATGGGTTCAAAAGATACTTAATGATAGCTTGGGGGCTCTTTATCCCAAACTGGTAGAGCAATGGAATACTATGATCCCGCAGTTTGATGAGCATATACTTCAGGTGGGAGCAAAGTTTCAAAAGCAAGTTTCTAAGATAATGTCGGAAGAGGATTTTCAGAATTTATTAAATGAGAGGATCATAAAAGGGCAAGAGTATTTTCTGAACCAATTTAATAGTTTATTAGTGCAGATTGTTGATAAATGCAATGTGCAGGTGGATAATAAGGAGGTAAAAAAATCACTTACCGATGCTTATACCAAGCTAATGGAAGTGTATAATGTAAAGTTGGCTCTATTGAATATGGATCTATCGGATGGGTTTGTTATTCATAACTATTTGGATATAAGAGCTAAGTCTGCAATTGCCAAATTGAAAACCAAGCTAAATAGGAAAGATAAACAAGCGGAATTAATATCTAAAAGTGAAGTGGGATCACAAAGTGAGGATATTGCAAATTATGAATTATTCGAAGCTATCAGAGTGTGGAGAAAAGAGAAAGCGGAAGAGAATAATTACCCTGTTTACGTTATTCTAAGGCAGAAATCGCTCATAGATATATGTAATAATCCTCCACAGAATATCAATGATCTTTTAGCTGTAAAGGGGGTTGGAAAGAGTTTTGCTAATAAATACGGTAATGAGTTGCTAGAGCTGATAAAAATAAAGAGCTAGTTTCCACCTAGCCCTTTATATAAATCTATTTTTCCTCTTACCCCTTCAAACCAATCTGCAACCTGCATAAGTTGAGAGTTTAAAAGTGAACTTTCTGCATACAATACTTCCAGATATGTAGTTGAGCTATGTTTCATCAACTCTGTAGTATTTGCCAAGGCAGAGCTATCTGCTATTATCTGTTCATTTCTCAGGATAAGTTTCTGAGCACTTGTCTCGCAACTTGCAAGGGCATTATTTACTTCATTGCCTGCCGTAAGGAGTGCTTTCTCAAAAGCTATCAAAGCTTGTTCGTGTTGCGCTTTTGAAATTTTTAAATTTGCTCTGTTTGCTCCTGCATTAAATATAGGTTGCATGAGTGATCCCAGTGCAGATAATAGCATCTCCCCCGGATTCACTGTTCCCCCTTGTCCGTTTGTCCATCCCAATGCTCCACTTAACGATATAGATGGATACATCATAGATCTGGCAACATTCACATTATAGAAATTTTTTCTCAGCTCATATTCTGCATATTTTACATCAGGGCGGTTTGCCAGTGCTTCAAGAGAGATCGATCCCGATATGTCAGATCCAAATTCCAAGCTCTCATCAAATTTGCTTCTGGTAATTTCAGAAGGTGTTTGATTCAATAGCAGAGAAATAGCATTCTGGATATTAGTTATTTGCAATTCTAAGTCCTTTGCTGATGCTTGTACCCCTATATAGTTGGATTTAGCTTGGTTCACTGCAGCCTCAGTCTGTAACCCGGCCTCTTTCAGCGCAATTATAATATCGAGGTTCTGTTTCTGGTTTTTAACAGATTCATTGGTGATAAATAATTGTCTGTCGAGCATAATTAGAGTGTAATAACTATTTGCTATCCCCGAAATCAATTGTGATTTCACCATGTTTACATACTCTTTGCTTTGGAGATATGCGGCTAAGTTTTTTTGTTTTGTATTTCTTAGTTTGCCAAATATATCAATCTCCCATTGCGTTGTAAGTGGTACACTATATGTTTTTGTGGTGCTACCGCTAAATTTGGAGATTCCTGCTTCAGCCCCCAAGTTCAATGATGGGAGATAGGATAATTTAGATGATAGAAGCATTGCATCGGCTTGCTCAATGTTTAGTTTTGCAATTCGCAGGTCGCTATTATTCTCAAGAGCTTTATTTATCAGCTCTTGTAGATTATTGTCTGTGAAAAACTCACTCCATATAGGAATGTTTGTTTGCTCATCGATATCTTGTATCATTTCAGGTGCTTTATAGCTGCTATATATTGAGCAGCTTTGCATAAATAATATCGAAATTATATATAGAATTTTCTTCATTTCTATTTGTTTTTCTTTTCTTTAATAATTTCAAGCTCTTGAATTATAAGTGGGTCTGTAGCCTGTTTGAATACTATAGGCTTAAACTTTTCCTGGATGGTTTGGAATACTACAAAAAGAGCCGGAACGATAAATAATAATCCTAATGTGCCTATCAGCATCCCTCCAACCGTGCCTAGGCCGATTGTCTGGCTACCATTTGCACCTACCCCTGTTGCTACTACAAGTGGAAGCATACCGAACACCATTGTTAAAGATGTCATCAGGATTGGGCGTAAACGCACTTTTGCAGCAAAGAATGCAGATTGCTTAAGCGACATTCCGCTAATTCTACATTGGGTTGCATACTCTGTTAATAATATCGCTGTTTTGGAGAGCAAGCCTATCAACATAATCAATCCCACTTGCAGATAAATATTATTATCGATACCGAATAGTTTTGCAAATAAGAAACTTCCCATCAAACCAAAAGGGACAGACAAAATTACAGCCAATGGGATAAATAAACTCTCGTATAATGCAACCATTACCAGATATACAAATAGGATACATATTGCAAAAACTATTAATGTGTTATTGCTACCTGTACTCTCTTCTCTGGTAACACCGCTAAAGTCTATACCGTAACCAACAGGCAAGGATGTCTGAGCAACCTCTTTAATTGCAGCTATGGCATCTCCCGAGCTATATCCGGGTGCATACATTCCGTTTATCCCAATACTGGTGTACATATTAAATCTATTAAGTACAAGAGGCCCATATTCCTTGTTGATTGTTACAAACTGGCTTATAGGAGCCATTTCACCATTTATCCTTATAAATATATTATCAATCGATTGTTCACTATCTCTATATTTAGGATCTGCTTGTATCATCACCCTATAAACTTTTGAGAATTTATTAAAGTTAGAGATATATGCTCCTCCAAAGTATGCTCCAAGCTCCTGAAGTACGGTTGCCGGAGATACCCCAAGTTGCTTACATCTTGCAACATCCACATCAACTACAAATTGCGGATAGTTGATATTATAAGATGAGAAAGCCATATCAATTTCTGGGCGAGCCATCAAATCTCCAAGATATTTTTGGGTAATATTATAGAAAGTAGTAATGTCTGCATCGTTTTTATTCTGTACACTGAACTCAAATCCTCCACCGTTTCCATATCCCGGAATCATACCGGGTGCCAAAGCAAATATCTGTGCCGATTTAATATGTGCAGTTCTTCCGTAAATCTCTCCAATTACGCTATTTACACTATTCTCTGCCCCTTTTCTATTATCCCAGTGTTTAAGCTGAATAAATAATGTAGACATATTGGAGCCGCTACCCGATACCAATCCGAAGCCAGTAACTGCTGCTATATCTGCAATTGCATCAATCTGTTGCACAGATTCTAATACTTGCATAAGTACCTCTGTAGTTTTTGCTTGTGAGTATCCCGACGGGGTGCTGATATCAACATATATACTTCCTGTATCCTCATCTGGTACAAAACCCGTCTTAGTTGTATTCATAAAAAATACTAGAAGTAGCATAGTTACAATTACACTCCCCCATGTAAGCCATCTTTTCTTTATAAACATCATTGCAATTGATGTGTATCTGCTCATAAGTGCTTGGTAAGAAGAGTTATATGCTTTTCTTATTTTGCCTGCAAACTTGTTCCCTTTTCCATCTTCAGGGTTGGGCTTAAGTAATATGGCACAAAGTGCAGGGGCAAGTGTGAGTGAGCTGATAAATGAGATTCCCACAGAAACAGCCATTGTCAAACCGAACTGTTTATAAAATATACCGCTTGTGCCCCCAATAAAAGATACCGGAATAAATATCACCATAAATACAAGGGTAGTTGTAAATAGTGCTGTAAGTAGTCCGTTCATTGCATCTACAGTTGCTGTATATGATGATTTATATCCTGTATCAAAACGGGATTGTACAGCCTCTACCACCACAATAAAGTTATCCACCACAGTTCCGATTACCAGCACCAAAGCAAATAGTGTTAATAAGTTGATAGAGAATCCGGCAACACTCATAAATCCGAAAGTGCCTATAAGTGATATAATAATGCCTATGGTTGGAATCAGAGTGGCTCTGAAATCTTGTAAGAAGAAATATACTACCAATAAAACAAGGATCACTGCAAGAATTAAAGTGGATATAACCTCTTTGATCGAGGCAAAAAGGAAATCATTTGTATTCTCTAGTGTAACTATCTTAATATCTTTTGGCAAGTTCTTTTCAATCTCATTAAAAAGTATATCTATCTTATTGTTTATGGCTGTTGCATTTGATCCCGCCATC
>CAZYQA010000085.1:0-8143 GCA_964649555.1 uncultured Muribaculaceae bacterium | reverse complement strand
TATTTAATGTGCATACACCGTATAGGTATTTACCTTTTATGGTTATATTTTTTTCCTTATTAATATATTTTGCGTTAAAATGGAATAAAGAGGCTGCGATATTATTGTCTTCTATTAAAACGTATACGGTAGCTTCTGGATAGATTGTGCTGAATAAGTGGTTTAAGTAAGATTCATCTTCTGTGAAGCAATCTTTCCACAATAAACTTATCTGTGGAATGTCTTGCGCATCACCTTTTCTGATATTTATAATATGTTTCATACAATTAAACTTTTTTATGGCTTGCGCCAAATTTATAAAAAATTGTTTAAGCGATAGAACCGTTGGTGAATGAATGATTAAAAAAGTTCATGTTCGGTTTATTTTTTATAGTAGCTGATTATATCAGTAATGAAGTTGTCTATATCCTCTTTTGTGGTAGAGAAAGAGCACATCCATCTCACTTCATTTGTTTGCTCGTCCCATACATAAAAGTAGTGTTTTTTTAATAAGGAATCTGTGAGGTCTTTCTCTATAATAGCAAATACAGCATTGCTCTCAATTGGCCTAGTGATTTTAATTTGTGGGATTCTTTTTAGTGACTCCCCCAGATATTGCGCCATTTTATTTGAATGATCTGCTAGTGTAAGATATAAGTTATCTTTTAAGTATTCATCAAACTGAGCTGCAATAAATCTGTTTTTTGAGTATAATTGAGTAGCTTGTTTTCTTAAATATGGCATTGAATCAATAATTTCTTCATATTTAATAGCATTAAATTCGTTTTTGAATATCACAACAGCCTCTCCCATTAATAAGCCGTTTTTTGTACCTCCAAAAGATAAAATATCCACACCACACTCTGTTGTGAATTCTCTAATATTAAGTTTAAGATGAGCTGCAGCATTAGAGATTCTCGATCCGTCTATATGTAGAAAGCAATTATTTTTATGCATAAGATCGGCTAGCGCTTTTATTTCCTCTTTAGTATATACAGTACCAAGCTCAGTTGGCTGCGATATTGATAGAATTTTGGGTTGAGAATGATGCTGAAATCCGAATCCTACTAAAGAATTTTTAACTTGCAGAAGATCTACTTTTCCATTAGAGTTGCTTAATGGGATAATTTTAGCGCCTGTTAGCTTCTCTGGGGAGCCACACTCATCAACATTAATATGGGCTGTATCTGGAGCTAAAATAGAATTGTAGCTTCTGGTAAATGCGCTTAATGCAATAACATTTGCTCCTGTACCATTGCAAACAAAAAATGCTTTACAATTGCCTCCTAAGATGTTTTCTAATTTTTCTAATACATTCTTTGTGTATTTATCTTCTCCATAAGCAATAGCATAGTCGCTGTTTTGATTTATAATGGCTTCCATTATCTTTGGGTGTACTCCTGAATGGTTATCGCTACCAAAACTGTGTTTCATATAGATTAATTGTTATTTATTTTGCGTTAAATTTAGTAAAACTGATGAATTTAAATAAAAAAAAGTGCGACTATCTCAGCCGCACTTTTATAATAAATTGTAAATTAATTATTTGCAAATAGCAGCATAAGCATCTGCATCTAATAATTTATCTAACTCTGCCGGATTGCTCATCTCAACTTGAATCATCCAACCGTTTCCGTAAGGATCTGTGTTAACAGTTTCAGGAGCTCCTTCTAAGTCTGCATTTACAGCAACAACTTTACCGGAAATAGGCATGATAGCATCAGCTACAGTTTTAACTGCTTCGATTGCTCCAAAAACTTCTCCTTCTGAAAGATCTTCTCCTTCTGTTTGGATGTCAACGAAAACGATGTCTCCTAATTGACTTTGAGCAAAATCTGTAATACCCACAGTTGCAATGTTTCCTTCAACTTTAACCCACTCGTGGTCGCTTGAGTATTTAAGATTATTTGGTGTATTCATATAAGTGTTTTTTTGATTTGTTGAAAAATTGGTGTACAAATGTATTAAAATATTTTTTAATTTATAGCCTTTTAAGCGAAAATTTAATCAATTCTTCAATTGAATATTTCGGGTTTTCCTTAATAATTGCTTTCAGAACCTTTTCTGCTGCGGGTTTATTAAAGCCAAGCATTACTAATGCAGATAGCGCCTCTTCTACATTGTTGTTTTGATTCGTGTCAATTAAAAGATCCTCATTACTTGCGCCACTCTTTATGAATTTGTCTTTTAATTCGATTATTACTTTTTGTGCTGTTTTAAGCCCGATCCCTTTTATGCTCTTTATTTTGGTTACATCACCCCCTATGATTGCACTTTTTATTTCTGTTGAATTCATAGATGAGAGCATTGTTCTAGCTGTGTTTGGCCCGATTCCCGAAACGTCTATCAGTAGCGTGAATACAGATCTTTCCTCTTTTGAGAAGAATCCATACCATATTTGAGCATCTTCTCTCACATGATGATATATGAAAAGTTTTACTTGTTTTGAGGCCTGAACTTCGCTAAATGTTTGAAGAGAAATTTGCAATTTATATCCTATGCCATTACACTCAACAATCGCCTCTGTTGGCATTATTTCTACTAGATCCCCCTTGATATAATCGTACATTTTAAGATGTGTTAGTTTAAAATAGAAACTTTAATTGCAAATGTATGTTTTTTAAGTGATAAGTTTTATATTTTTGCTAAAATTTTTAATTATGGATTCAATTGCAAGTATAAGAGAACAATTTCCTGCCCTTTTACAAAAAATGAATGGTAAGGATTTGGTATATTTGGATAATGCAGCTACTTCACAAAAACCTCATAGTGTTATAAATTTAATCAATAAAATGAATTCCGGCATAAATGCAAATGTGCATAGAGCTATGTATTTATTGGCGGATGAGGCGACAAGTATGTATGAAGCAGCAAGATCCAAGGTTCGAGAGTATATTAATGCTCCTAACAGAGAGGATATAATATTTACAAGCGGCACTACAGCTGCTATAAATTTAGTAGCTGACAGCTTTTGTAGGACTTACCTAAATGAAGGGGATGTGATTATAGTTACGGAAGATTCGCATCACTCAAATATAGTTCCTTGGCAACTTGCTTGCGAAAGGAATAAAGGCTCAATAAGAGTTTTGCCAGTGAAAGATAATGGCGAGTGGGATATTGATGCTCTTTTTGATATTATAGATTATCGTGTTAAACTAATTGCAGCTCCTCATATTTCAAATGTTTTGGGTATTATAAACCCTATTGAGAAATTGATTGATATTGCCCATGGTAATAAAATTCCGGTATTGATAGATGGTGCACAAGGGATTGTTCATTCAAATGTGGATGTGCAAAAACTGGATTGTGACTTTTATGCGTTCTCTGCTCATAAAATTTATGGGGCAACTGGTATGGGAGTACTATACGGCAAGAAAGAGTGGTTGGAGAAACTTCCCCCTTATATGGGTGGCGGCGAAATGGTGGAGACTGTTACTTTTGAGAAAACTACCTATGCTCCGCTACCTCTTAAATTTGAGGCCGGAACCCCTAATTTTATTGGCGCAGCATCTCTGGAGCCTGCATTAACATTTGCTTCTGCTCTTAAGAAAGATGGTATCTCAGAGATTATTAGAAAAGAGGAAGAGGCTATTATAGATTATATGCGTACCTCCCTAAAAAATATTGATGGAGTGAGATTATACGGCGATGCTGAGAACAAAATTCCTCTATTTTCTATCTCTGTAGATGGTTGTAATCCAGGTGACATAGCGCAAATATTGGATAAAATGGGAATTGCTGTGAGAACAGGACAGATGTGTGCTGAGCCACTTATGAGAAGGTTTGGGGTGACATCTATGCTTCGTATCTCTTTTGCTCCATATAATACTTTAGAGGAGGCAAAATACTTTATTCCATGCTTGGAAAGGGCTATTAATATGTTAAAATAATAAGATATGACTATCAGAGAACAAGAAGATCAAATAGTAGAAGAGTTCTCAATCTTTACGGATTGGTTAGATAAATATGAATATATAATTGAGTTGGGAAAAGGTGTACCTCCAATTGATGAGCAACAAAAAACGGATGAGAATCTTATAAAAGGGTGCCAAAGCCGTGTATGGGTAAGCTGCTCTGAGAAAGATGGTAAATTATATTTTGCTGCTGATAGTGATGCTATTATTACAAAGGGGATTATCTCATTGTTAATCAGAGTGTATAATGGGCACACACCGCAAGAGATTTTAGATGCAGACTTGTCTTTTATTGGCAAAATAGGGTTGCAAGAGAATTTATCACCTACGAGAGCAAACGGCTTGGTGTCTATGATTAAACAAATTAAAATGTACGCATTAGCAATGCAAGCAAAAAATAGCTAGATATGGATTTAAGAAGAGATATTGTAAGGGCTTTAAGGCAAGTGTTTGATCCTGAGATCCCTGTGAATGTATATGATTTAGGGTTGATTTATGAAATCAATATTGATGATGATCATAAAGTAAATGTTAAAATGACACTTACAGCTCCTAATTGCCCAATGGCAGATCAGCTTATTGCAGATGTTTATGAGGCTGTTAAAGATACTCCGGGTGTTATGGATGCTGCAATTGAGCTTGTATTTGAGCCCGCTTGGGATAAAAGTAGAATGAGCGATGAAGCTCTTTTAGAATTAGGACTATTATAAAACTTAATGAATACGTATAAAGTTTATTTACTCTTAGGGAGTAATATGGGAAATAGGGAAGAGGTTCTTAATGAGGCTAATATTGAACTTATTGAGAGATTGCTCCCTGATTATTTGGAAGTTGCCTCTTTGGAAGATGCAGTTGCCACCTCTAAAGTACTGGAAACTGAGCCATGGGGTTTTGACTCTAAAGATAAATTTTTGAATCAGGCTTTTTCTTGTATTACCAATTTAGAGCCTTCAGAGGTTTTAAAAGCGTGTTTGGATATAGAAAAGGAATTGGGGAGAATACGCACAGGTGAGCAATTTGATAAAGATGGAAAAAGAATTTATCAATCGAGGGTTATTGATATAGATATACTATTGATAGAAAAGATGATAGGGGATAACTGGGAGTTGATATCTATTAACACTCCTGATTTGATTGTTCCTCACCCAAGATTGAAAGAGAGGGAATTTGCCATGAAGCCGTTAAAAGAGCTTTATAAGGGTAAGTTTTAATATTTTTTGTATTTTTGCAAGCTAAAATTAATTTATTTGATATGACACAGGAAGATCTATTTAAAAACCTGATTGCTCACACTAAAGAGTATGGATTTATTTTCCCATCTAGCGAAGTGTATGATGGATTAAGCGCTGTATATGATTACGGCCAATTGGGTGCTGAGTTGAAAAACAATATCAAAAGATATTGGTGGGAATCTATGGTTCGCCTAAACGAAAACATTGTTGGTATTGATTCTGCAATTTTTATGCACCCTAGAATCTGGGAGGCTTCGGGGCACGTTGGGGCTTTTAATGATCCTCTAATCGATAATAAAGATTCTAAAAAAAGATATAGAGCAGATGTATTATTAGAAGATTACATTGCTAAGTTGGAAGAGAAAATCAATAAAGATGTTGAGAAAGGTAAAAAGAAATTTGGTGACTCATTTGATGAGGCTCAATTCAAAGCTACTAATCCTAATGTCTTAAGAAACCAAACCAAGATTGATAATTGCAGAGAAAAGATGGTTGCTGCTCTTACTGCAAATGATCTTGCTGCTGTGAAAGAGTTAATCCTTGAATGTGAGATTGTTTGTCCTATATCAGGTACTAAAAACTGGACAGATGTAAGACAATTTAACTTAATGTTCAGCACTCAATTAGGCAGTGTAACTGATGATAGTTCAGTTATTTATCTTAGGCCTGAAACTGCACAAGGTATCTTTGTAAACTACTTGAATGTACAAAAAACAGGTAGAATGAAAATTCCTTTCGGAATAGCTCAAATTGGTAAAGCATTCAGAAATGAGATCGTTGCAAGACAATTCATCTTTAGAATGAGAGAGTTTGAACAAATGGAGATGCAATTCTTTGTAAGACCGGGAGAGGAGTTGGAATGGTTCCAAAAATGGAAAGATACCCGTTTGAAATGGCATAAAGCTCTTGGATTAGGTGCGGAAAATTATAAATATCATGATCACGAGAAATTAGCTCACTATGCTAATGCTGCAACAGATATTGAGTTCAATTTCCCATTTGGATTCAAAGAATTAGAGGGTATTCACTCTAGAACAGATTTTGATTTGAGCCGTCACCAGGAGTTCTCAGGAAGAAAATTACAATATTTCGATCCGGAAAAAGGGGAGAGCTATGTTCCTTACGTAATTGAAACTTCAATTGGTTTAGATAGAACAATTTTGGCTGTTTTATCTGCTTCATACAAAGAGGAGAAGCTGGAGAATGGAGAGGAGAGGGTTGTAATGAAGATTCACCCTGCTTTAGCACCGGTTAAATTAGCTGTTCTTCCTCTTGTGAAGAAAGATGGTTTACCAGAGCTTGCTAGAGAGATAATGAATAAATTAAAATTAGATTTCAATTGCCAATATGATGAGAAAGATAGTATTGGTAAAAGATATAGAAGACAAGATGCAATTGGTACACCTTTGTGTATAACAATTGATCATCAAAGTTTAGAAGATAAATGTGTTACACTCCGTGATAGAGATACAATGGAGCAAGTGAGAATTCCAATTTCTGAGCTTGCAGCTAGAGTTGAGGATAAAGTGAGCATGAAACGTCTTTTAGAGCAATTAATGTAATAAATTAACAGGGAGATAATTATGGCAAATTTACAAGTTGAATACTTAGGCTTAAAATTAAGAAATCCTCTTATTGTAGCTAGTAGCGGTTTAACTGCAAAAATTGAGAATATTGTTGCTTATGAGATGGCGGGAGCCGGAGCAATTGTTTTGAAATCTCTTTTCGAAGAGCAAATGGATAACGAAGCTGAGTTCCTAAACGAACAAAGCGCTCAGTATCCCGAAAATATGGATTATCTATATGCATATATGAAACAATATTCTGTAGATAATTATCTTTCTTTAATAAAAGAGGCTAAGAAAAGAGTATCAATACCTGTTATCGCAAGTATAAATTGCTACGCTAATGGTAGCTGGGTATCTTTTGCAAAGGATATTAAAGATGCTGGTGCAGATGCTTTAGAGATAAACTTATACTCTTTACCTGTTTCAAAAGATAAGTTGAGCGGAAATATTGAAGATGAGTATTTCAATGTAGTGAGAGAGGTGGCTAAGCTAGGCATTCCTGTAGCGGTGAAAATAGGACAAAACTTTACTTCATTAGTTGCTTTCGCGAACGGATTGAAAATTTGTGGAGCTTCAGGTGCTGTAATGTTTAATAAATATTATCATCCGGATATAGATTTGAAGAAACTTTCTCTTGTAAATGCTACTCCTTTCTCAAAAGAGGGGGATTATTTAGATACTTTAAGATGGACAGCGATAGTTTCATCATCTGTAAGAGAATTGGATATTTGTGCTTCAACAGGTATACATAGTGCAGACGATGCAATCAAAGTGCTTCTATCTGGCGCAAAAGTGTTCCAAATTTGCTCTGTTTTATATCAGAGGGGTGAAAGTGTTATTGGGGAGATGATCGATCAAATTAACGGCTTTATGGCAGAGAAAGGATTTGATAAGATGAGCGAAGTGATTGGAAGATTAAACTATTCCAAAGTAGGGGAGCCTCAAAAATATGAAAGAGTGCAGTTTATGAAGACTTTCGGCTCTAAATAAGGAAGTTAAATAGGAAATGTGATACGGTATCTATTCTGTAATGATACTGTAAAGATATTATAATAGGCTACTCATCTAGGGTAGCCTATTTTGTGTTTTAAATTCTTCTATCCGATATCTCCACTCTCCATTCTTCTTTTCATCTTCTATTTTCCTTCATTCATCTCCCATCCTCTATCTTCCCTTCTTCGCGGCAAATTTTTAATTACAGGAACAAACTTTTATCCATGTAAATGTAAATTCAGTGTATTCCTATAATTGCTTGATAATCAATGTTGTATTGAAAGAAGATGTGTCTATATCTATTCTTTGTTTTGTATATGTCTTATAACTAGAGTGTTGTAGAATTACATCCCAATTGGTTTATTTTTATTATAATTGTAATATTATCTAAATATAAAGCTATGAGGGGACGGGCCTATCATGCTATTTTAAAGCAGCACAATTCTATCAAATTTGC
>CAZYQA010000084.1:0-8164 GCA_964649555.1 uncultured Muribaculaceae bacterium | reverse complement strand
CCCTTGTGCATTTCTACAATGGCTTTTGTCAGGTATAATCCGATACCTGTACCGGGAGTAGACGAATCCGATTCGTTGACTTGATAGAAAGGAGAAAATATGGCTATTGATAAAGAAGATGCAAAGGGGTTATTAGTTTATGATAAAGAATAATAAGAAAGATATTATGGATACAAATAAGAAAATTAAAAAATTACAGATAACGGTATGGATACTTGGAATATATGTATTTATGTCATTGGTTATTCAGTTGTATAATATGTTCGCATAACTTCAGCCTAGTTACTAATAAATTTATTCTGTAATTTATATCCTATAAAAATTATTGATGGAATTATTATAATAATAGGAAGAAATATGAAGTTTCCTTTTAGAAAGAATAGCAATAAAAATATGGCACTTAAGGATAAATAGGAGGTTACCAAAAATTTGGCAACCCCTTTTTTGTCTATTTTATTTCTCTGCTCTTTAGATATGAAATTGTTATATAGTGGAAAAAACCAGCTATAAATTGCTAGCAAAAGAAAAAATAAAGATAGTATGATGTAGTTATTCATCAATATTACACAAGTTTGAATCTTACTCGCCAGCGTCCAAGTTCTGCATCATCCTCTTTTGAGAAATCGGCACTTATGATTTTAAATGTTCCAATTTCTGAAGTGTTTGATACATGATCACCTGCACAGGCGCAAGCATCGTAATCGCCCACCTTTACAATGCGCAAAGTATCTGATACCCCTTCTGGGAGTTTTGATAAATCAACTATTGAAGCTGCCTCTGTTGTTGGCATATATTCAACAGTTACAGGGAGATTCATTTTTATGATCTCATTTATTTTATTCTCTATCAGCTCAATTTGCTCTTGAGTCAAATCCGAAGGGAGTAAATAATCACATTTGCTCTTCTTCTTCTCTATATGAGCATTCCTAGAGCGTGGGCATCCAAATGTTTTTACCATTGTACCATTTAAGATATGCTCTGCGGTATGCATTGGTGGATGCTCTTTTTTGTTGTGTTCGTTTATTATTGGTTGTTCCATAATCGTCCTATTGGATAAAGGTTTGCATTAGTTTCTACATTTGCTCTTACTTTCTTCATAAAGAAATTAAGTATAGCATTTGGATCGTTAGCAAAAGATGGGTCACTCTGTTTCTTTGCTTCAAATTCCTCTCTTATTAAAGGGTCATTTGCCAGCATCTCTCTCCCTTTTACCTCCATATATCTTAGGCTTACATAAAATTCTGATGCAGGTTTTACATAATTATTGAAATATCCCCAATATGCAAGAGATGTTGGAGATTTTGGCTCAAGCATAAAAGCGGTAATTTTATATAGAGGCTGTTTATTACTAATTATAATTGAGTTTTTAGGGTATAAAACACTCTCGTTTTGAGTTGTGTAATCAGACTTTAGTGTAATTCTACCTTCATAAGGCTTTGTATTCCACTCCGATTTAGGGGTAAAACGATAAGTTTCTACGTTAAAAATAGAGTCTTGAGATGTATATCTGTATTCGATACCATGATAATCTAATAAGTTTGTTATCCATCCGTTCTCTGCAGATATAATATAAGACTCAGGTATTACAATACTTGATGTGGGCTCAAAAGAGGTATAAATATGTGATTTAATAGTTACAGGGGCATTATAATTTTGTACTATCATATCGGCTCCCGATAAATCACTTTTTATAGTTTCTGCTTTCCAACCTTTATAATCTACAAGAATACTATCTTTGAAATTATCTTTATATGCTAGAGGAAGTGAGGTATTTATGAAAGCTCCTTTGCGTGCTTGGGCATCTATGCTATCAATAGTTTTTCTAAGGCTCGCTCCATTTTTATTCATAATTTTAATAGCACTCTCCAATAAATAGTATGTTGCATACACCCTATCTTTATAAGGTTTATAAATGTGATTTTCAAGCAATAAACCTATTCTATTTTTTGAGGATGCGTAGCCATTTGAGTATTGAGGTGGGAAAGGATCTATTGTAAAACCTTTTTCCGGTTTACCATACTCTTTAAATGAAAAATATGGGAAAATTTGATAATCAGTTTTTTCCATATATCTATTTAGTTGAGGTTCAAAAACTGTTTTTGTCCAATCTTTAAGCCTGCCATCTATAAATCCTGCATCTTCGGTAGCGTAGGTAATTACATACTGGAAATCTGCACCATTTGTAACGTGAACATCTATAAATAGCTCAGGATCCCATTGTGTGTAAAATTTAAGCCAGTTTTTCATTTCAGGAGAGTCTGCTTTTACAAAATCACGATTAAGATTTATCCTTTGTGCCGTAGCTCTTGCTCCAAGCTCAATAGGTCCATTTTGATTAATTCTATTAAATTCTGTAAAATCCTCATGTCCATCCGTATTAAAAATTGGGATAAATAAGATTGTTACATTATTTAATAGGTCAAGATTGCGTCCAAAAAGAATCATATCACGCAAAAGCATAAGCCCTGCATCTTTTCCATCTGGCTCTCCTGCATGGATACATGCTTGGATTAATACAAGAGTTTTTCCAGCCTTTTTTACTTGATCTACTGTTGTGTATCCCTTATTATCTGCAATCAGTAGCGGAATATCTCTCCCTTGTGCCGATTTACCAATACTTGATAAAGTGATATAAGGGGAGCTATCCGCTAATAATTTACAGTACTCTATTGTCTCATCGTACCTTGGTGTTCTGTTATATCCGTTCTTTTCAAAATGAGTTTGAAACTTTGATATATCTTTTGCTTTTTGAGCAAATAGCACGCAAGGGGATAGTAATATTATTGTTAATAATAATTTATAGTTTTTCATTTTAGGTTTAGCTAGGTTTTATTTTTTAGCAAGATTCAGAATTACTTGATATGCTTTATACATGCTCTCTACAGGGATAAACTCCAGTTTGCCATGGAAATTGTGTCCTCCTCCAAAGATATTTGGGCAAGGGAGCCCCATAAATGATAATCTTGCACCATCGGTACCACCGCGGATTGGTTGAATAATAGGTTTAACACCTGCGCTTTCCATAGCTGTAATAGCTTTTTCAACTATCCAGTAGTGTGGTAATACTTCTTCTTTCATGTTGAAATATTGGTCTTTCATCTCTAGTGTTGCTGTCCCCTCACCATATTTCTTATTAATAAACTCTACTATATCAAGCATAAGTTGTTTCTTCTCCTTAAACTTCTCCATGCAGTGATCTCTTATTATATATTGGATATCGCTCTCTTCAACAGCTCCATTGAATGCAGTAAGAAGGAAGAATCCTTCATACCCTTCTGTATGCTCAGGCCTTTGTGAAGCTGGTAGCATCTGGTTGATCTCCATTGCTATAAGCATTGAGTTAATCATTTTATTTTTTGCAAATCCTGGATGAACATTGCGTCCTTGTACATGGATTTTTGCACTAGCTGCATTAAAATTCTCAAATTCTAGTTCTCCTAGTTTGCCACCATCAATAGTATAAGCATATTCAGCTCCAAATTTAGCTACCTCAAATTTGTCAACACCCCTTCCGATTTCTTCATCTGGAGTAAATCCAATTTTAATTTCGCCATGCTTAAATTCTGGATGAGTCATAATATACTCCACAGCATGCATAATTTCTGCTATACCTGCTTTGTCATCTGCTCCTAAGAGGGTTGTTCCATCAGTTGTAATAAGAGTTTGTCCTTTATAACTGAGCAGTTCAGGAAAATCTTTTACAGGGATAGTAATGCCTAAATCTTTATTCAGTACTACATCTTCTCCATTATATTTTTCAATGATTTGAGGCTTGATATCTTTCCCTGATGCATCTGGTGCAGTATCTACATGAGCAATAAATCCAATAACTGGAACTTTCTCATCTATATTAGACGGTATTGTACCCATTACGTAGCCATACTCATCTAATGTTGCGTGTACACCCATAGCGTGTAGCTCATCTCTTAATTTTTTTAATAAATTTAACTGACACTTAGAGCTCGGTTGCGTGTCTGAGTTAGGATCTGCTGTGGTCTCAACTGCCACATATCTTAAAAATCTTTCAACTAAATTTTTCATACGTTCTAAAAATTAAAATAAAACTAGGCCAAAGCCTATAAATACCATTCCGGCTATAACTCCGGCTATGGCAATGTGATGTTTTCCGTAGTTTTCCGCTGTAGGAAGTAGCTCATCTAGCGATATATATACCATAATTCCGGCAACCATTGCCAGAATAATTCCTAAAAACGAATCATGCAATATTTCTGATAATAAATAGTATCCGATTAAACCTCCGATAGGTTCAGCCAAACCGGATAAGGTGGCGAAAGTTATAGCTTTCCATTTACTTTTGGTTGAGTAATATATAGGAATAGCAATTGCGATACCTTCCGGAATGTTGTGTAAGGCGATAGCAAAAGCAATACTAAGTCCTAAAGCAGGGGACTCCATTGCACTCACAAAAGTTGCTATACCCTCAGGAAAGTTATGTACACCTATTACTATACATGATAAAATCCCAACGCGTAGTAATTTCTTATTTGAATGATGATTATGAGAATTTTCAACAGGCAGCGTCTTGCCATGCTCTTTCTTTTCCACACCTTCCAATGTTAATTCTGTTATCTCGTGAGGGTTCTCCTCTCCCGGAACTAAATTGTCAATAATAGCAATAAGCCCCATACCACCAAAAAATGCTATCAAAGTATATATGTATCCAAGTTTTTCACCATAAATTAGAGATAAAGACTCTTTTGCCTCCGGAAAAAGTTCTGCAAGCGAAATGAATATCATTACCCCTGCGGAGAATCCCATTGCTAAAGATAAAAACTTAGGATTGAATTTCTTTGCGAATATTATAATAATACCCCCAACGCCGGTAGCTAATCCGGCGCAGAGGGTAAGAATAATTGCATCTATAAGATTGCTTTGAGGCATATCTATTTATTATTTTTTAGTTGTCTCTTTGTCTTTTTTAAGAGTATCAACAATTAAATATACTATAATAAGTGCATAAGCAGCAATACCAACATATTGTGCAGCAGCTTGAGTTTCCCATTCGCTACAGAACCAATTTATGTTTCCAAATCTTAGCAAAGCACTCACAACTCCCATTAATGCACCACCTGCAATAAAGCCCGATGCTAATAATGTACCTTTCTCTGTTCTCTTTTGGTTTAGCTCTGCATCTTTGCTTCTTGATCCTACATACCATGCGATAGCACCACCCACTAATAAAGGTAGGTTTAAGTCTAATGGTATAAACATACCTAAAGCGAATGCTAATGCAGGAATTTTGAAAGCTGTAAGCAGTAAAGCGATTACAACACCTATTCCATATAATAGCCAAGGTGCATTACCTCCGCTCATTAATGGCTCAATCACAGCTGCCATTGCATTTGCCTGAGGTGCAACAAGAGCGCCTTGCCCAGTAAAACCAAATGTGTCATTCAATATCATCATTACTCCACCTACAGTACCGGCAGCCACAAGAACACCTAAAAATTTCCAAGTCTCCTGTTTTTTAGGAGTTGATCCAATCCAATAACCAACTTTTAAGTCTGTTATAAAAGCTCCTGATACCGATAATGCCGTACAAACAACACCACCAATAATTAATGATGCTGTCATACCTGCTGTACCTGTCAAGCCACAAGCTACCATAATAACTGATCCTAAAATTAGTGTCATCAAAGTCATTCCACTCACAGGATTAGTACCTACGATAGCAATAGCATTTGCTGCAACCGTTGTGAATAAAAATGCAATAATAGCCACAGTAAGTAGAGCAATAATTGCCAAACCTAAATTAGGAACAACGCCCATCATAAAGAAAATAAATGTTGCGATTAAAGCTAAAATAACACCCACAACAATAATTTTCATCGATATATCTCTTTGTGTTCTGATAACTTCAGCATCAGATTGAGCTTTATCACCTTTAAATTCTTTTACTGCTAATCCAAATGCCGATTTAATAATACCAGCCGATTTAATGATACCGATGATACCTGCCGTTGCAATTCCACCAATACCAATATGTCTTGCATAATCTTTGAAAATTGTTTCCGGACTCATTTGTCCGATTGTTTCTGTAACTCCTGTATTCATTAAATCTATAACCTGTCCACCCCAGATAATGTTCATTAATGGGATAATAACAAACCAAACTAGGAATGATCCGCAACAGATAATAAATGCATATTTAAGACCTATTATATATCCAAGCCCTAATACTGCTGCTCCAAGGTTAAGTTTTACAATGACCTTAGCTTTCTCAGCAATTGCTTCTCCAAATGGCAACACTCGGCTAGAGAAGGTCTCTGACCACCATCCGAATGTAGAGATTATAAAATCATAAAGACCGCCAATTAGCCCACTTGTAAGTAATAGTTTAGCTCCATTGCCTCCGCTTTCGCCGCTCACAAGTACTTGGGTAGTTGCAGTCGCTTCAGGGAACGGATATTTACCATGCATCTGGCTAACAAAATATTTTCTAAAAGGTATTAGGAATAAGATACCTAAGATACCACCCAATAATGAGCTAAAGAAGATCTTCATAAAATCCACTGTTAGCTCAGGATATTTATCTTGTAAAATATAAAGAGCAGGTAAAGTAAAAATAGCACCTGCTACAATTGCACCGGAGCATGATCCGATTGATTGAATGATGACATTCTCACCTAAAGCATTTTTTCTTTTCAAAGCTCCTGATAAACCTACAGCAATAATTGAGATAGGAATAGCAGCTTCAAAAACTTGCCCAACTTTCAGCCCAAGGAAGGCTGCAGCTGCTGAGAATAAGATGGTCATTAATAAACCTAATGAAACAGACCACACATTTACCTCGGGGTATGTTTTATTAGGTTTTAATATAGGTGTATAAACTTCACCCGGTTTTAATTCGCGCATTGCGTTTTCCGGAAGCCCCTCCGGAGTTATATTTGTATCCTGCATAGGTTGTAATTTAGTTAGGATACAAATATAAAAAAATATAGGCTATCTAGCTAAAAAGAATGTAAGCAATAACTAGAGTCACTATAATATTAAATCCTTGCGCAATTAAGAATGTCGTAGTGTATTTAGCATTCTCTTTAGTAAATATCTGTTTGAAATCTGTTTCCAGACCTATACTTACAAATGCTACTGAGAACAATATCTCTCTTAAGCCTTTTGCTGTTTTCCCAACCATTTTAGCTGTTGTAGGCTCCATTAGAAAACTAAATACTAATGATGCAATAACAAATCCTATTACAAATTTCGGGAATCTTTCCCATAAAATCATAGGAGATGGTTTAATGTCAGCATTCGTTTTTCTTACCGACCAGTATATCGATATTAAAAATGCTGCTACACCTAATAATACGTTTTGTGAAGATTTTATAATTACGCTATATTGTTCTGCTGTTTCACCTAAAAATTTACCTGAAGCAACTACTGCACCTGTAGTATCAATTGTTCCACCAAGCCAAGCACCAGCTACTTCTGGAGATAATCCCATCCACATACATATATATGGCATTATATACATCATAGGGATAGCACATATAAGTACAAGAGAAACAACAAACGAAAGCTTCTTGCCATCACCTTTAATAGCACCACAGCTGGCAATAGCAGCTGAAACACCACAAATCGATACTGCACTTGATAGCATCACTCCCATTTCATTATCAACTCCCATCTTCTTTGATAGCCAAAAAGAGAAATACCAAACGGTGAATACTACTATAGTAGCTTGAAGCATTCCTAAAGTACCCGCAACAAGTACTTCACTAAATATAATTGATGATCCTAATATAACTAATCCAGCCTTTATATAGTATTCACTTCTTATCGCCGGCACCATCCATTTAGGAAGTCCTATAGTATTTCTTATAAGTAAGCCAATAGTAACTGCTATAAAAACCGATTCAAAACCTGTTTTCTTTATAGCAGGAATAGTACTTATATATTGAGAAAGCGCAGAAATTGCATATATAACAAGGAATGATAATATAAAAGGGACAATTTTTTCTCCTAAAAATTTCGCTCCTATTGTAAATAATGATAAAATGACAACGAGGGTCACAATTTGATAACTGAAAATTTGTGTTGCGAAGATTGATATTGTTAATAAGATTCCCCCTATTAATGTAGAAAGAATATCTTCGTTCTTAAGGAATCGCAATGCTCTATTCATTTATTGGTCAAATTTTGG
>CAZYQA010000083.1:0-8276 GCA_964649555.1 uncultured Muribaculaceae bacterium | reverse complement strand
ATCTATTTTTTACCATACTTTTGTTCCAACTCATCAAACTCTTGCTGCTTGAATAATTTATCAATTTTAGAGTTCATATTTGTCATAAAATCATCCCAGTAAGTCTTCATTACCATAGGGTTAACAAAGTAAGGAGTTAATAGACATGCACGCAAAACAACAATATTATGTACTTTATCCCACTCTTTCTTTTCAATACCCAATGCTTTAGCCAAACCATAAGGAGCATCTCCATAATCGCTAAAAGCTAAATCGGTATGTGAAGTTAAAAAGTCTGATTTCAATATTGGCTGTCCGAATGGTGCACTCATATCAAATAATGCTTCATTGAATGCATTCATCTTAGCCATGTCCGTATTACCTTGTACATTATATGCCCAGTCAACAATATTGAAGTCAGGCTCAGTAAGAGCTTTCATAACAATTGTTTTATCTCCAATCTTGAACGGCGCTGTATTTTTTATCATATTATAGAACTTGTATGCACCATAAATACTAGCACCAATTAAACGTCCGTAACCTGTAATGTTTAATGGAATTACTTGATGGGCAACCCAAACACCTGCCGCTGCTGCTCCTGCTTTTGATCCTTCAATTATAAAGCTACCTAGCAACTCAGGGAATTTGGTATTTTTTTCAAAAACATATGCTGCAAAGAATGAAACTGCTTGTACCATTCTATTATCACTGATAGCAATACCACCTGCTGCATAAGGAACATAACCCATTTTATGTGGATCTATAGTAACAGAGTTAACTTCAGATATAGCTTTATACGCATTATAAACATCTGTGCTTGGCCATGGAATCTCTTTATCAAAAATACCATCATCAACAAGACGTTTTTTCAAAGTATCATAAGGTATAAACTCTTGATTCTCATCCAAGAAAATAGTACGTGCATATCCACCGTAAGCTGCATCAGCATGTATATAAAAAGATACACCTTTTTCTTTCTCAAGCTTAGTTCTTAGAGCAACAACTTTATCCAGATGATCCACTGCTCCCTCTTCGGTTGTACCAATAACTGAAACAACACCCAAAATTGGAATTTTTTTACTAATCAGATCTGCAATGGTTTTTTCTAGTATATCAATATCCATTCTATAATGCTCATCTACCTGAACATCAATCATATTTTCAATACCTATACCCAGTAAATCGATAGATTTAACCCAAGAATAATGTTTAGTTTGAGGAACAATCCATTTACCGAGTTGCTGACTATTACACCCTTTACCTCTAACAGAGTGATCTCTGATATCATCCCAAACATCTTGAACTTTTTCTGCTAGATCTAAAATATCAGAAACCTTCATATTAGATAATTCCCAATCTGACTTACCTTTTACAAGCTCAGGACGGACATCTCTCACTGCAAACGGAATAGATTTAATGTTACGAGCATACCATAAGCCCTCCATATTTGCAATAGTACCATCATTTGTAATATGTCCCCATCCCTTATCTTTATCGAATCCTAAAATCTTACAGAAATCTTTTCCAACTTCTAGTTCCATTGGAGTAGTTGCCGGAGCTCCCTCATAAGCACAGTTATTTGGATTATAAAGCATAGCTGTAACATAGCCTATTATAGAAGGCATTAGTATTTCACTATTCATTTGTCCCAAATATCTTGGAGAGTGCCAAGGAACTGAAGTTTCCCTCATTTTTGCGCTCAATAGCTCCAAAGCATTAATTGTTCTTTGCTGTACTTGTAAAAATTCAGGAGAACTTTGTTGCTCAAGAGTAATAATAGGTTCATCTTCGGGATGATAATCTTTTCTCCAATAAAAGTGATCTTTAACAAAATCGCTTAATGTTTTTGCTAAAAAATGTCCATTTTCAGCTTTTGGACCTAAAAACAAAGCATCAATAGCAAACTTATTTTTTGTTTCCATGATTACTATACTATTTTTTATCACTATTTATATAAGCACTTTCAGAACTATTTATCTTCTGCATAGTAGCATCAACCTCTGCTTGGGTAGGTACATATCCTGCAGGCCATTTTGATTTTTGATCCGCTTTTCTTCCTTCAATTTGCCAATCGAAAGGATAAAAATCTGTATTAGGATCTCTCCAATTAGGTTTCTTAAATTTATAAACCACAAATGGTAAACCAAAGAATAATAAAGAACCGGCAATAAGGATAATTACATAAGTAGCAGGGCTACCTGTAGTAATTTGTGAAGGAGGAATAAAACTCAACAACAGAGCTAAAACAGCACCACCTAAACCTAAGATTGTAATAAACCATATACCCAATTTTCCACCTGGAATTTTGAAAGGTCTCACTTTATCAGGCTGAGTATAACGCAAACGTATACATGCTACATAAATGATAATTACCATCAATAGATAAATAATTGTTGCCATTTGGCTCAATATCTGATACGCAGATTGTACAGAAGGTAAAATAACCAAAGCAAATGTTAAAATAGTAACAAATATGCCTTGAATTAAAAGTATTCTTACATTAATATCATTTTTATTAGTTTTTTGAATTGATCTTGGTAAATAGCCACCCTTAGCCACAGCCATAAGACCAGTAGAAGGGCCGGAAATAATAACACTTACCTGACCAATTACACCAAATGTAATAAATACTGCCATTACATTACCAAGCCATGGAACTCCAAGCGTTGCCCACAAAGATTTATAAGCCACAAACAATGTTTGCAAAAGATTTATATCTTTTTGAGGAACAACTATCGCAATAGCCATTGTAGCTAAAATAAACAGAGCTAAAATTACCAATGTGGCAAGGAACATAGCTTTAGGGAAATCTTTTGCCGGATTTTTCATACTTTGAATATGCACGCCTTGCATCTCCATACCACCATAAAATAGAAATATAGAGGCTGCTAAAACGATTGTATTAAAAGAAGAAAAGTCTGGAATAAAGTGTTGATCACCTGTAAGCATAATAGGTTTACCAATAATAATATAAATTACACCCAAAATAATTAATACCGCGCCGGGGATAATTGTACCAAATAAGCCCCCAAGAGTACTAAGTTTATTTGCAGATTTCATACCCCTAAAAGTATTAAGCGTAGCAAGCCAATAAACAGCCAATAACACAACTATACTATATAATTTATTACTTGCCAATTTAGCATCAAATGCCTCAGGCCAAAACATATAAGCTAATGAAACACTAGCAAACATTAATACAGACGGAAACCAAATTACTACAGTTTGCCACTCCAGATACATCGCAGCCCAACCCCATTTTGCACCTAAGCCCTCACAAACCCAGCGAAACAGACCTCCAGCTTTAGTAAAGGTGGAAGCCAATTCTGCAACAACAAGTGAGAATGGAATTAAGAATACAACTGCGGCAAATATATAATAAAACATTGATGATACCCCAAATTCAGCCTGCGAAGCCAAACCACGCAAACTAACAACAGTAGTAACAATCATAATAGCCATTGTTATTGTTGGAATATATGATTTTGCTGCTGTTTTAGGTGCCGAAGAGGTATTCGGAGCAGATTTATCCAAGGTTGATTCTGTTGCCATAATTAAAAATTTTATTTGTTTTAAAAATTGGATTAAAATATTATTCTAGCTCTTTTACAACCTCATCTCTTGCTGCTAGAATACAATCAATTGTATGCTTCATCACCTCCGGAGTAACAAAAACATTCATAGGATAAGTTTTTAAAGAATAAACAAATCCTTCTGCATCTTTACCCTCTTCATTCCAAGCTGCAGTACGGAAACCTGTACTATAAGCCATGTGAGGAGTAAATTTACCATTGATCTTTTTACCGTTGATATACCAATCAAATAGCTTCTCTCCTATTGCTTCTGTAAAGTTATTATACTTAATTAAATCATCACGATGAGAAACATTATTAAGCTCTTTTTCAAATTGAGCCTTTGCATCAACTCCCTTAGGATAAACTCTGAATAGAGAAATAAAACCTGTATTATTAGGATCTGTCATCACCATTTCTGGTTGATCATTTACTAAAGAATCCATATACTCTCTCACCTCTAAAATACCACCTAGCACAGCTTGGAACCCTTCGATACCAAAATACTTCATTGTAGCCCATCCTGCTAGCGAGCCGGCTGCACTTCTTGAAACCTCTAATGTATAATACATAGGGTTATAAGGAGTCACTTCTTGTAAATAAGCATAACTACCGCGACGCATAATAGATTCAAACTCAGCCGAATCTTTATACAAGAAACAACTACTTGCATAAGGAGCAAAACCAAACTTATGGAAATCTATACCTATAGCATCAGCATAATGAATACCTTTAATCTGTTTAAGATTAGTTTTGATAATATCTTTAATCTGATTTGAAAATTGCATAGGATTAGCATCAAAATCATATTTATCAAAGCACATCCAAGACCAGCCGGCTACTGCATCAGCATAAAGTAAAGCTTTACCAAAACCTTGTGGATTTGGATATTTATCCAAAAGATCCCTAACCTGAGCTATAGGATCAAATACACTGGCATCAGTAGTACCCATTGTACACACAATTTCAATTACCGGAATACCCTTAGCCTTCAAATCTTTTAATGTAGCTTCCAAATAATTAAGATCCATCCTGTTAGTTTCTGGATCAGTAGGAATAACTACAATATTATCCATACCCAATCCTGTCCAATCAGTTGCATTAGCTCTGCAATAGTGAGACTGAGAAGAAACAAGAACTTTACCATCAACGCGTACACCTTTATCTCTTGAATCAGGTAATACTCTTGTAATTGCATATTTCAAAGCATAAAACCAACAACCACTACCGCCATAAGTATAAATACAACCAGCTTTAGTTGGTGCCCATTTAAATAAATTTGCAAGCATCCCGGCACTCTCCAACTCTGCTTTATGTACATTCCAAGCATACTCACCCTCAATAATATTAGGCATATAAATCAAAGGTAAAGTAGAAGCTATAATACCAGCCATATTTGGTTGAGGCCAAACATTAGACATTGTTAACGGGCTTGCAACATTAGGCATACCCTCAAATAGATTAACTGTATCAGCAATCACATCATCTAATGATTGAGATTTAAGATTAATCTCTTTATTTTTAACTTCGGGATATGTATAAGTAAGTGCAGAATTAGTACCCAGATAAGCTGGGCCACCCTCTTCAGGCCTTAGCGCATCAATCGCTTGAAGCGCTTTAGACATATTTTGTACAAGTGCATCTGTAGTACCACGGAAAGGAGAAGGAAATTCTTCATTTAATCTTTGTCTATAAACTGCCCAACCGGGAGCATTCTCTTTAATCTGACTATTATCTTTCCAGATTTCGTCACCTGTTTTAATTGTTGCCATAATTATATAAATTTAAATGTTAATAAAATCATTCTATTTATAACATCATGGATAAATATTAGTTTATGAAAATTTAACTTAAATGAGAAATATACGTTTAGAAGAAAAAGAAGAAAAAACATGGATACACTTTGGACAATAGGACACTCTACGCGGAATATAGGGGAGTTCATATCAATATTGCATCATTATAATATATCTCAATTAGTAGATGTAAGATCTTTACCGGGATCAAATAAATTTCCACAATTTAATAAAGAAGAACTTGAGATTAGCTTAAAAGAAAGCAATATTGAATATATATATCTTAAAGAATTAGGAGGTCTTAGGAAAAAAATAAAAAATTCTCTACCTAATAACTGGAAAAATAAATCATTTAGCAATTATGCGGATTATATGCAGACAGATGAATTTAAAAGAGGTATTCACAAATTAGAAATAATTGCACAAAAAAAACCTACGGCAATCATGTGCTCAGAGATACTCTGGTGGCGTTGTCATAGGTCAATGATAGCTGATTACATGAAAAATAAAGGGTGGAATGTAATTAATATTCAAGATAAAAAAATAAATACACCACACCCATTTACTTCTGTAGCAAAAATAATAGATGGAACACTCACTTACTCAGGTTGAAAATATAAATTTTGTTCTATCCTTATTCCAACCTTATATCCATTATTTGGATATCTCTGCATATTCACTACATGATAGAGCAATTTATCATTCTCTATAGCAGTATAAGCATCCAATGGTAATAAAGCCTTTAATACATTTACCGGTATAATAGTATTATTGATTGCTTCAATCTGCATCCACTCCCCGGTACCGGAAAAATCAATGACTGTACCGCTATTGAGCCTCACTATATATATACCTTTAATAGTATTAAAATTTCCGTTATCCACTGCCGCTCCGGGGAAGTAAGATTCCAGAAAACTTTTAATAGTTTGTGGCAATTCGCCATAATTCTTAGGAGTCTCAATAGCCGGGCCTAAGCCTGCATTCAGAGGAAACCTATTTTGAGAAAATGCACTAAAAGTACATAATATCAAGACTACTGTTACTAAATAAACATTCTTCATAAATAATTGATTTATACTATATATAACAGAAAAAATATTTAAAAGTTTGAGCTATATATCCAAAGAACCGTCACTTTTAACATTTACCCATCCCACTTCAAGTGGTTTTCCGTCACCATGACCAAAACCCCAAATTTCATATTTATCAAATACCAACGAATATATATAGGCTTTTCCTGCTTCAAATCTCCCACTTGAAGGTAATGGAAGCTCAACTTCAAACCACCACCACTTTAAAATATCAATAGTTACACTCGCAGATATTTCAACCTCAAGTGTAGTCTTAGGCTGAATAGGTAATGTAATTACATATGCCACCATATCATTTATTTTCATCGAAGTATCATATTTACTAAGCGATTTAGCATAAGAAATATTTCCGGTAGCAAGATTCATAATATTTTGCGAAGTTTTGCCTAAATTAATTTTCACTTCAGAAATACTATTCACCTTCATATTATCATTTGCCGAAAAAACAAAAATAATCTGCGCACAACAATGCTCAAAAACAATAGGAATTATCCTCTTTTGATCATTTACTTTCACATTCTTGCTACTCCACCATAAATAATCAATCTTATTCAAAAGACTCTTAGATGTTCCATTAGTAAAACTAGGCCCTTGATTTGTCCCAATAGATGTTGACGCTGTAGCATAAATATCATACTCACCTTGAGGAAGACTCAATGGCAAACCAACAGCAGATAACGCTCCTATGGATTCGGACTTATACACACGCATTGAATAATAAGAATTACCCTTAGGATTTTCACCCGATTTATAAGCATATATATTAGCAAAACAACCTTTGGGAAAAGGAGTAACATTTTCTGGTGACGATTTTGAAAAAGCATTACCCTTCATATCCGCATAAAATTCCATGCAACATTCACTCGTATCAACATCACTCGTATCAACAGGATCTGTAATACTAATAAAAACATCTTTATCAGCACAACTAGATAATAGCAAAACAATAAATATATACCTTAAAATACTCATAAATCTATTTCCGGAAATAAAGGATTTCCTGTCTCATCTACATCAATCCAGTTATTAATATTTACATTATACATATATACCGAATCCTTATTAAATGCTACTTCATAATTATATGAGAAGCCCGGAGTTAATTTACCATCTAATAGAGGAATCTTAACTAAATACTCTCTCGGATCAAGCTCTTTATTTAGCCAAACATCAAACGATAAAGTGAGACTATCTTTATAACTCAAAGGAAGCAGCACCTGTTGGCATAAAAACTTACACACAGTCATATTAATATACTTCCCACTGAGAGATTCTGAATTAGAAATTTTACCAGAATACAAACTCCATAAGCAATTCATTGAACTGGGCTCAGATATAGATGCATTAGCAACAGAATCAAGTATAAAAGACTTATCTGTTGATAGAATCTTAAATGTTACTTGTGAACAAACATGATTCATTGTTATATTTAAGGTAGTGGAAGCTCTTATCTGTTGTTTTAATATACTACAATATAAATAATCATAACCATTTTCTAAATTGGTTGCTTCACCATTTTGCATAGTGGGCGGATACAAATATTTATTACCTATTGAGATAACATAAAAATCATACAACCCAGTTATCAACTCCAAATCACCATTAAGTGGAGACAATACACCTTCTTTAGATGTGATATAGTTTTTAGCTCCCTGATATGCACCTCCATGATCAAAAACATATACGGTTACATAGCGTTGTAATGGTAATAATGTGAACCCTCCCTTAGTAAAGTTTGGGTCCACAGATATAAATAAATTTACTGTACAGAGTGAATCAACACTACTACTACCATCCCCCCTATTATCTATTATATAAATATTCTTCTTAACACACCC
>CAZYQA010000082.1:4490-8288 GCA_964649555.1 uncultured Muribaculaceae bacterium | reverse complement strand
ATCAAACCCACCCTAAACCACTAAAATCCAATTAAATTAAAACAAAATGAAAGTAATAATAGCAGAAAAGCCAAGTGTGGCAAGAGAGATAGCCTCTATTGTAGGGGCAACAAATAAACAAGAAGGATATATAGAAGGAGCAGGCTATGCCGTAACATGGGCATTAGGTCATCTTATATCCTTAGCAATGCCTGAGGAATATGGTGTTGCTGGTTTTAGCAAAGCAAGTTTACCTATTTTACCAAGTCCCTTTAAACTGATTATTCGTCAAAATAAAGTAGGTAAGACTTATAAGACTGATAGCGGAGCTAAAAAACAATTAGATATTATCAAAGCTCTTTTTGATAGGGCTGATAGTATTATAGTAGCTACCGATGCAGGACGAGAGGGTGAACTTATTTTTAGATACATTTATAACTATCTAAAGTGTGATAAACCTTTTGAGCGTCTTTGGATTAATTCATTAACCGACAAGGCTATTCGTGATGGTATCAGTAAGCTAAAGCAAGGGAGTGAATACGATAATTTATATTTAGCAGCCAAAGGAAGAAGTGAAGCCGATTGGCTTATTGGTATTAATGCTACACAGGCATTAAGTATCTCGGCTGGCTATGGCGTGTATTCTTTAGGAAGAGTGCAAACACCTACATTAATGATGATATGCAATAGGTATTTAGAAAATAAGAATTTCACTTCTTGTAAATACTGGCAGATAAAAATAGATTCAGTAAAAGATGGAGTTAATTTCTCTTCCATTTCTAATGATAAATATGATAGCTTACAAGAAGCTCAATCTGTTTTAGCTTCAATAAAAGACAGTGGCAATCTTCGTGTTCAGAAATATGAAACAAAGACAGTTCAGCAAGAGCCACCCTTATTATATGATTTGACTTCTCTTCAAAAAGATGCTAATAGTAAGTTAGGTTTTTCAGCAGATAAGACCTTATCATTAGCACAGAGCTTATATGAGAAAAAAGTACTTTCATATCCTCGTACAGGTTCAAGGTATATTCCTGATGATGTGTTTGAGGAAATGGGAGGATTAATATCGACCCTAAAAGAAGTGTCTATTTTTGAATCAATAGCCGAAGAGTTATGTCTATCACCATTAAACAAACGCTCTGTTAATGCAGCAAAGGTAACCGATCACCATGCGTTGATAATTACAGAAAACAGACCTCACGGACTAAGTAAAGAGGAAGAAGCAATTTATAATTTAGTTGCATCTCGTTTGTTGGAATCATTCTCAAAGCCTTGTATCAAAGAACTTTCAGAACTTGTATTATCTGCAAATGATAATCTTTTTACGGCTAAAGGACAGCTTATTAAACAAGCTGGTTGGCGAGAGGTGCGTCAAGAAGTGGAAGAAGATATAGCTTCATTACCTAGTTTTGTAGAAAATCAAGACTTAGCATTATTAGAGGCTACTACATTAGAAAAACAAACCAAACCAAAGGCTCTTCATACAGAAAGTTCTCTACTTACATTGATGGAAACAGCAGGTAAGGAACTAGAAAATGAAGATGAAAGGACAGCACTCAAAGAAGTTGGTATAGGTACTCCAGCCACAAGAGCATCTATTATAGAAACGCTTTTTGCTCGTGATTATATCCGTAGAGAAAAGAAATCACTTGTACCAACAGAGAAAGGTCTTAATGTTTTTAAGGTCGTCAAGGATAAAAAGATAGCCGATGTACAGATGACAGGTATGTGGGAGAATAATTTAAATATGATTGAGCAAGGCAGAATGGATGCAGATACTTTTAAAGATGCCATTTCTAACTATGCTTCTCAGATTACAGAGGAATTACTAAATACTAAAATAGAGAATGGTCAAGGACAATCATCTTGTGCTTGTCCTAAATGTGGAACAGAGAATATGCTTTTCTTTGATAAGGTGGTGAAATGTCGCAATGTAGATTGTGGAGTAACCATCTTTAGAGAGCGTAGCGGGAAACAGCTAAACAATAAGCAAATCACAGAATTACTTGAAAAGGGCAAAACTTCTATCATTAAAGGTTTTAAAAGCAAAGCAGGTAAATCTTTTGATGCTGCCTTATCCTTTGATGAAGATTATAAAGTAAATTTTATTTTCCCAGAGAAGAAGAAGTAATATTTGCTCCGAAATGCTTACCTTTGCCACTGAATTTCAGGTATAAATGGTTTTATGCTGTTTCTTACTTGGATTTTAGTGGTGGCACTTCGGGAGGGATACCCGAAGTGCTTTTATTTTTATCCGAATCTATTCACCACTAATTTTCAAGAATATGAATATGAATGAAAAAATGGAATTGTCCTATTATGGACTTTCCTTATTACAATATCTGAAAGAGAGCCATCCTGACAAAGTAAAGGACTTGGCTTTTATCCAATCTCGTGCAGAAGCAGCAGCAGAAATTTATGAACAAGCATTGCTTGATGGCTATGTAGCCCCACAAGCAGAGGAAATGGCTAATGATGCTCTTTTCAGTGGACTGCATTTTTCTAAGTACGATACCATCGTTACTATTTTATGGAATGAATTTATAGATGAAGTGCCACAAGGTGATGCTTTTAGTTTTGCAGAAAAGGTGTTGCCATTTATGGAGGAAGTATTTCATAAATACACTCTTTCAGATGATTTTGCCTATACCTCAGAGTACCAAATGCTTTACACGGAGCTTACTGGTTCTATTTTAATGTATATCGAGGAATATGGCGTTTAATCGCAAACAGAAGCTGAAAGACAATATTGAAGCTATCAAGACAGTCTTTCAGCTTGATAAAGAAAAACGTAGTGCTACGACACAGGAGCGTGTAATCCTAGAGAAGTATTGCGGTTTTGGTGGATTGAAATGTATTTTAAATCCTGCAAATTCTTTATCAGACTTGCCCCTTTGGAACAAGACAGATATAGAATTATTTTCATCGGTAGCTATGCTACACAGCGTAATTAAGAATAACGCTTCTAATGAGCAAGAATATAAGCAGTATGTAAATAGTTTGAAGAACTCTATCCTTACAGCTTTCTATACTCCAGCTCCCGTGGTAGATGCTTTATCTTCGGCACTAAAAGAAAATGGTATAGAGGTGAAGCGTTTCCTTGACCCATCGGGTGGACAAGGTGCTTTTATTTCTTCTTTTCAATCGGATTTTCCTAATGCCAGCACTATGAGTTTTGAAAAGGATTTACTTACAGGTAAACTCTTATCGGCTTTATATCCTGAGCAAAAAATCCGTATTGATGGCTTTGAGCGTATAGAAGCAAGTTTTAATAATCATTTTGATGTGGTAAGTTCTAATATCCCCTTTGGTGATATGAATGTCTTTGATCCTAGTTTTTCTAATAGCAAGGTTAAGGAAAGGCAGTTGGCTGCTCGTAGTATCCACAATTATTTTTTTGTGAAAGGCTTAGATACCATTCGTGAGGGAGGAGTTCTTGCTTTTATCACCTCGCAAGGGGTTATGAATAGCCCTCAGAATGAGCCTATCCGTAGGCTACTGATGCAAGAGAGTAATCTTGTGTCGGCTGTTAGGCTTCCCAATAATCTTTTTACTGATAGTGCCAACACTGAAGTAGGTAGTGATTTAATTATCTTACAGAAAAATAGCAGTAAACAAGGCTTATCACCGATGGAGGAAAGTTTTGTTTCAAGTGTGCCTTTTGCTGAAGATAGCCGTATTTTGCTTAATGGCTATTTTAATGATTTCTCAAAAGTAGTTCATACAAAGTATGCTATTGATACCGACCCTTATGGTAAGCCAGCTCTAGTTTTTAAACACGAAGGTGGTGTAGATGGTATTGCCGTAGGCTTAAAG
>CAZYQA010000082.1:0-4390 GCA_964649555.1 uncultured Muribaculaceae bacterium | reverse complement strand
AGCTCTAGTTTTTAAACACGAAGGTGGTGTAGATGGTATTGCCGTAGGCTTAAAGGAAATACTTACTAAGGATTTTTCTCAGCATTTAAATATAGAACTTTATCAAGGAGAGAAAAAGGCAGCTCAAAGAGTTTCTGCCATTACAACAAGTCAAGAGAAAAAGAAAGAAATCGAGCCACAACAAGAGGTACAAGAAGCTGTAAAACCACAAACCCAGTGCTTTCTTTGTATGACTTATTTGGTATGACTGTGGAGCAGCGTACTAATAAACGCTCTTCATCAAGAAAATCTGTTAAGGATACTTCTGTAAAACAAGCCTCATTATTTGATGCTCCTACAAATGATGCTCCTGCACCTATAACACCTGCTAAAGAGCCATTGTCTTTAGACCCAAGGAAATGGGAAAGTGATATAGCATTTTTCCATAAAGATGGTTCTATGGTTTTTGATAAGGAGCAAGTGGGTTACCTAAAGGAGCTAAATTTATATGGTGCGATGTTTCACCCTTTGGCTCTTAATTCCATTCAAACGGCAAAGGCTAAACTTTATATTGATATTCGTGATACTTATCAAAGGCTATATCACTATGAAGCAGAAAATCGTCAAGAGCATAGCGAGTATAGAGAGTCTTTAAATAGCTTTTATGATGAATTTCATAAGAAATATGGTAATCTTAATGGCAGGGATAACTCTAAACTTATTATGATGGATGCTTCGGGGAGGGATATTCTTTCTTTGGAGCGTGCCTTAGATGGTGTTTTTGTTAAGGCTGATATTTTTGAGCATCCTGTTTCTTTTTCAATGAATGAACTCACAAAGGTGGATACAGCAGAAGAAGCACTATCGGCTTCGCTTAATAAATTCGGAGGGATAGATTTGGAATATATGTCAGAGCTTAGTGGAACTGCAAATGATGAGTTGGTTGAAGAACTTAGAGGTCGAATTTATTATAATCCGATGATAGATAATTATGAGATTGCAGATAGGTTTATTGCTGGTAATGTGGTAGAGAAATTGGAGTATATTGATAATTGGCTTTTGGATAATCCACACAGCGAAAAAGTAGATGAAGCTATATCAGCTTTAAAAGATGCAGTGCCAAGACCTATTTCTTTTGAGGAACTTGATTTTAACTTTGGTGAAAGATGGATACCTACGGGAGTATATTCTCGCTTTGCTTCCTATCTTTTTGATACAGAGGTGAAAATCAATTATTCTGAAACCCTTGATGATTATTCTATCAAATGTGCCTATAAGAATGCCAATATCTATGATAAGTTTGCTGTTAAAGGGCAGTTTCGTACCTATGATGGTATTTCTTTAATGAATAATGCTTTGGTGAATACCGTTCCTGACATTACGAAGTCTGTTATGCTAAATGGTGAAGAAGTTAAGGTTAGAGATAGCGAGGCTATTCAGCTTGCTAATAGTAAGATTGATGAAATCCGTAATGGCTTTAGTGATTGGTTAGGAGAACAGACTCCAGAGTTCCAAAATAAGTTAGCCGATATGTATAATCGTAAGTTTAATTGTTTTGTGCGTCCTAGCTATGATGGTTCGCATCAATCATTCCCTAACTTGAATTTAAAAGCTCTTGGTATTCCTGATTTATACAAGAGTCAAAAAGATGCTATTTGGATGCTAAAACAGAATGGAGGTGGCATCGCTGACCACGAGGTGGGCACAGGTAAAACGCTGATAATGTGTGTTGCAGCTTATGAAATGAAGCGTTTGGGACTTGCTAATAAACCGATGATTATAGGGCTAAAAGCCAATGTTCATGAGATAGCAAACACTTATAAAACAGCCTATCCTAATGCTAAGGTCTTATATCCTGGTAAGAATGATTTTACACCTGCCAATCGTGTAAAGCTCTTTAATGAGATTAAGAATAATTCATGGGATGTGGTTATCTTGACCCACGACCAATTTGGTAAAATACCACAGTCGCCAGAGGTGCAGCAGCGTATTTTACAAAAGGAGCTTGATTCGGTAGAAGAAAACTTGGAAGTTCTTCGTGAGCAAGGACGAGAGATTTCACGAGGTATGCTCAAAGGCTTAGAAAAGCGAAAGATGAATCTTGAAGTGAAGTTAGAAAACATAGCTCATGCTATCAAGGAAAGAACCGATGATGTGGTGGATTTTAAGCAAATGGGGATAGACCATTTGTTTGTGGACGAGAGTCATAAGTTTAAAAATCTGATGTTCACCACTCGCCACGACAGAGTAGCTGGTCTTGGCTCACAAGATGGAAGTCAAAAGGCTACTAATATGCTTTTTGCTCTTCGTACCATTCAAGAGCGTACAGGCAAAGACTTGGGAGCAACATTTTTATCTGGAACTACCATTTCTAACTCGCTTACCGAGTTATATCTTATTTTCAAGTACCTAAGACCCAAAGAGCTGGAGCGACAAAACATTAATGGCTTTGATGCTTGGGCAGCTATCTTCGCTAAAAAGACTACTGACTTTGAATTTTCTGTTACCAATCAAATTGTAAATAAAGAGCGTTTTAGGTATTTCATTAAAGTACCTGAATTAGCAGCTTTTTATAACGAGATTACAGATTATAGAACAGCTTTAGATGTGGGTGTAGATAGACCTGAGAAGAATGAAATACTGCATAACATTCCACCTACACCACAGCAGGAAGATTTTATTGAAAAGCTAATGCAGTTTGCTCAAACGGGTGATGCCACTATCCTTGGTCGTGAACCTTTGAGTGAATCAGAGGAGAAAGCAAAGATGCTTATAGCAACAGATTATGCTCGTAAGATGGCTCTTGATTTACGAATGGTGGATAGAGCTGAATATGATGACCACCCAGATAATAAGGCTTCGCATTGTGCTTTTAAAATCAATGAGTATTATCAAAAATACGATGAGCATAAGGGAACACAATTTGTGTTTAGCGACTTGGGTACATTTAAGCCCAATGAGTGGAATGTATATTCTGAAATCAAGCGTAAATTAGTGGAAGATTATCATATTCCACCACAAGAAGTGCGTTTCATTCAAGAGTGTAAAACGGATAAGGCTCGTAAGGATGTGATTGCAGCGATGAATGAAGGCAAGGTGCGTGTATTGTTTGGCTCTACTGATATGCTTGGCACTGGTGTTAATGCCCAACAGCGTGCAGTGGCTATCCATCATCTCGATACGCCTTGGCGACCATCTGATCTTGCTCAGCGTGATGGTCGTGCTATTAGAAAAGGTAATGAGATAGCTAAACTCTATGCTGATAATAAGGTAGATGTGGTAATTTATGCCGTAGAGAAATCACTTGATAGTTATAAGTTCAATCTGTTACATAACAAGCAGCTATTTATCTCCCAACTTAAAAGTGGTGCGATGGGTGCAAGAACTATTGACGAGGGTACGGTAGATGAAAAAAGTGGTATGAATTTCTCTGAATATATGGCTATCTTATCAGGAAATACTGACCTTTTGGATAAAGCTAAGATTGAGAAGAAAATCACATCTTTGGAGAGTGAGCGTAAGGCTTTCAATAAGAATAAAAATACTTCTGTTTGGAAGTTGCAGGAAAATTCTCGCACCTTTGATAGAAACAATGAAATCATCTCTCGTATGACTTCAGATTGGACAGCTTTTAATGAGCGTGTACAGGTGGATAAAGATGGTAATAAACTGAATCCTATAAAACTTGATGGCGTTACAAGTACCGATGTTAAGGATATTGGAGCAAGGCTAAAAGATATAGATGAAAAAGCTCGTACGGAGGGTGGCTATAAAAAGATTGGTGAGCTTTATGGCTTTGAACTACTTGTTAAAACCGAGGCTTCTATGAAGGATGGTTTTGACTTTAAACAAAATCGTTTCTTTGTGGGTGGAGAGTATAAATATTCTTATAATAACGGTAATATGGCTACCGACCCTAAGTTGGCATCTCTTAATTTCTTAAATGCCTTGGAGCGTATCCCTAAGTATATTGAACAGTATCAAACAGCTAATGTAAAGCTGGAGCAGGATATACCTGTTCTTCAGCAAGTGGTTGATAGCACTTGGAAAAAGGAAGATGAGCTTAAAGAACTCAAAAGTGAATTGGCGACTTTGGAGCGTAAAATTCAGCTTTCATTAAAGCCTATGGAGCAGAATGAACAAGAACAAAATGCTGATGGTGAAAAAGTGGATAATAATGAACAAGCCCATCAGATTGATTCTTCTGATACTTCTCAATCCGTACAGAATAATTATAGTCAAGCAGATAGTCAGGCTAATGATGGCATTGAAAGCTACAAGCTTGATGCAGTACATACTGCAACTGAGGCTGGGACTTTAGTGAATGGGCAAGAGGATAGACCTCGTATGAGGATATAAAAATCAATCGCCATAGACTCTTGATTGAGCTATGGCGATTAAATTTATGGCT
>CAZYQA010000081.1:0-8354 GCA_964649555.1 uncultured Muribaculaceae bacterium | reverse complement strand
GTCCTTTTCATAATGAGAAGACTCCAAGTTTCTCTGTATCACCTAGTAAGGGGGTGTTTAAGTGCTTTGGGTGCGGTAAGGCGGGGAGTGCTATCAAATTTGTGATGGAGCATGAGCAGATGAGCTATGTGGAGGCTCTTAAGTATATAGGGAATAAGTATGGTATTGAGGTGAAGGAGAAAGAGGAGAGTGCGGAGCAGGTGCAACAGAGGCTTCATAATGAATCGCTTATGATTGTGAATGATTTTGCTCAAAAGTATTTTACAAAGATCTTGATGGAAAACCCTGAGGGGAGAGCTGTGGGGCTTAGTTATTTTAAGGAGAGAGGGTTTGAGGATGGTACTATCAATAAGTTTTTACTTGGGTATGCACCTAATGAGAAGAGGGCTTTGACGCATAATGCTCAGAAAGAGGGGTATAAGGTTGAGTTTTTGAAGGAGCTGGGGCTTACTATTGAGCGTGAGGGGACGGGTGAGCTTTTTGATAGGTTTTATGATAGGGTAATGTTCCCTATTAGAAGTATTAGTGGAAAGGTGATCGCATTTGGTGGCAGAAAGCTTCGTGGCGGAAAGGAGATTGCGAAATATATAAATTCACCTGAGAGTGCTTTGTATGTAAAGAACAAGGTGCTTTATGGTATTTTTGAAGCGAAGGGGGCTATTTCTAAGGAGCAGAAATGCTATCTTGTGGAGGGATATACCGATGTTATCTCTTTTCATCAGGCTGGAATTGAGAATGTTGTTGCAAGTAGCGGTACATCTCTTACTCAAGGGCAAATCCAACTAATTAAGCGTTTTACAAATAAAGTAACTGTGCTTTATGATGGGGACTGGGCTGGTATTAAAGCCTCATTGAGAGGTATCGATATGCTCTTGGAGGAGGGCTTGGAGGTGAAAGTGGCTCTTTTCCCAGAGGGTGAAGATCCTGATTCTTATGCTCGCTCGCATACCAAAGATGAGATTAAAGAGTTTCTTACTCAGAATGAGGAGGATTTTATTGCTTTTAAGCATAAGGTTTTGAGTTCCGATCTCGATAAGGATCCTTTGCAAAGAGCGAAAATTATTGGCGAGATAGTGAATAGTATCGCTATTATACCCGATGCTATTGTAAGAAATGTTTATATCGAGGATACTGCTAGTAGGATGAATATTAGTGGGGATCTTCTGCAGCAGGAGGTTAATAAGCTAAGGCAGAAAAAGCAGAATGATGATTTCTTTCGCAAGCAGCGTGAGGATGAGAGGCTGGAGCGCTTAGCTCCTGTGCATCAGGATGTTTATTCTACTCCTGCAGGATCTGGTAATGCTGCAAGTGCGGTAATTCCGGGATTTGTGGTGAATACTTATTGCGAGGAGGCGGAGAAAGAGATATTGTATTATTTATTGAAATTCGGATACCTTCCTATCAGAATTGAAGAAGAGTATGTTTATGGTGCGGAAATTGAAGAGGAACAGACTGTTGCGCAATATATATTATCTCAGTTGCAGAATGATGATCTTGAACTGCAGAACTTATTATATAAAGGTATCTTTGATGAGTACTTCTCATTAAAGGAGCACGAGGGGGAGAGGATTTTGAGGTATTTTGTGAATCATCCCGAGCCTAAAGTGTCGGAGATTGTTGCCTCTTTGCTTGCTCAACCTTATATTTTAACTATTCAGCAGTTTACTAAGTCCTTGATTCCTGAGAGGAATGTGCTGGGGCGTGTAGTTCCTAAGGCGATTTTGGTTTATAAGGCAAAAGTTACTGCTCAGGCAGCTATAAACCTTACAGCTGAGCTTGCAAAGGTGCAGAAGGATGCGAATGAGGAGAGTTTGGAGGAGCTTATGACTCAGCTTAATATGTTAATGCAGGTGAGAAATGTTTTCTCTAAGGAGCTTAACAGAATTATATTTTAGAATAATAAAGAAAATTATATAAAAATGGGAAAAGAATTTAAAAGGCATTTGATTACCGCTGCACTACCTTATGCGAATGGTGCTGTGCATATTGGTCACCTTGCAGGTGTTTATGTTCCTGCCGATATTTATGCAAGATATTTGAGATTAAAGGGTGAGGATGTTAAATTTATTTGTGGTTCTGATGAACATGGTGTTCCAATCACTATCAAAGCTAAACAAATGGGTTGCACTCCGCAGGATGTTGTTGATAAGTATCATGCTATTATCAAGGATTCTTTTAATAAATTCGGAGTGAGCTTTGATATTTATTCAAGAACAAGCTCGGAAACTCATCATAAAACTGCTTCTGAGTTTTTTGAGAAGCTTTATAAGGATGGAAAATTTATTGAGAAAGAGAGTGAGCAGTATTTTGATACTGAGGCTAACTCTTTCTTAGCAGACAGATATATCGTAGGTACTTGCCCTAAATGTGGTGCAGAGGGTGCTTATGGGGATCAATGTGAGAAGTGCGGAAGTACTCTTAGCCCTGATGAGCTTATTAATCCTCGCTCTGCTATCAGCGGTAGTGAGCCTATTAAAAAAGCTACTAAGCACTGGTATTTACCTTTAGATCAATATGAGGGGTGGCTTAAAGAGTGGATCTTGGATGGCCATAAGGAGTGGAAGACCAATGTTTATGGGCAATGTAAATCTTGGATTGATGGTGGTTTGCAACCTCGTGCTGTGAGCCGTGATCTTGATTGGGGTGTTCCGGTACCTGTTGAGGGTGCGAATGGTAAAGTTTTATATGTGTGGTTTGATGCCCCTATCGGATATATTTCTAATACTATTGAGCTTTTACCTAATGAGTGGGAGAAATGGTGGAAGAGTGAGGATACAAAAATGGTTCACTTTATAGGTAAGGATAATATCGTTTTCCATTGTGTTGTTTTCCCAAGTATGCTTAAAGCTTATGGTGATGGTTTTATTTTACCTGAGAATGTTCCTGCTAATGAGTTCTTAAACTTAGAGGGTAATAAAATATCTACTTCTCGTAACTGGGCTGTTTGGTTACATGAGTATTTAGAGGAGTTCCCGGGGCAACAAGATGTTTTAAGATATGTCTTATGTGCTAATGCTCCTGAGACTAAGGATAATGATTTTACTTGGAAAGATTTCCAACAACGTAATAATAGTGAGCTTGTTGCTATCTATGGTAATTTTGTAAATAGAGCAATTGTCTTAACTCATAAGTATTTTGAGGGTAAAGTGCCAGCTTTAGGTGCTCTTACTGCTTTAGATAATGAAGTGCTTGCACAAATTCCTCAGATTAAAGCTGATTTGGAGCATAATCTTTCTCACTATAAATTTAGAGAGGCGTTAAAAGATGCTATGAATCTTGCCCGTTTAGGTAATAAATATCTTACCGAGACTGAGCCTTGGAAGCTTGCTAAAACTGATATGGAGAGAGTTGCAACTATCCTTAATATCTCTTTGCAGCTTTGTGCCAATCTTGCTATCGCATTTGAGCCTTTCTTGCCTTTCTCTTCTGAGAAATTAGCAAAAATGCTTAATAAAGAGTCTATCACTTGGAGTGATTTCGGCCTCTCTTCTATCTTGGAGGCAGGGCATCAGCTTAATCAAGCAGAACTTTTATTTGCTAAGATAGAGGATGATGCTATCAACGCCCAAGTTGAGAAATTAAATGCCACCAAAGAGGCTAATGAGGCTGCCGCTCTTGAAGCTGCAGGAACCCCCGCACCTCTACCTCAAAAAGAGGAGTGTACATTTGACGACTTTATGAAAATGGATATAAGGACAGCAACAGTTCTAGAGGCTGTGAAAGTTCCTAAAACAGATAAATTATTAAAACTTACTATAGATACAGGTATAGATACTCGTACAATTGTTTCCGGTATCGCAGAGCATTATACTCCTGAAGAGATGATTGGTAAACAAATTTCTATCTTGGCGAATCTTGCTCCCCGTAAGATTAAAGGGATTGAGAGTAAAGGTATGATATTGATGGCTAAGGATGAGAGTGGGAGGATGAGGTTTGTTACGCCGGCTGATGTGGTAGATAATGGCGCTTGTATAGGGTAAAAAGTTATCTAGCACAAAAAGCTAGGTGACCTAGGTTGCATTTTTGATCGAGTGTGTATGCTTGGTAGTGTTTGACTACCAGCTACATCACTCGATCATTTTTCGTTTGTGGGTAACCTAGGTTTCGTTTTGTGAAAAAATTTGCATGTTAAATATATATATTGTATATTTGCAACCCCGCAAACTATGCGTGGAGTTGTAACCAGTTGAGATTCAGCGTTGTTAAATGTAAAAATCCGCTGGCTATGCAGCTATGTCTAATTAAAACTAATTAAAAACCAATGCCAGGATTAATTGGAAAAAAAATCGGAATGACATCCGTTTTCGGTACTGATGGTAAAAATATACCTTGTACCGTAATTGAAGCTGGTCCGTGTGTTGTTACGCAAATTCGTACAGAAGAGAATGATGGTTATGCCGCTGTACAGCTTGCCTATGACGAGAAAAAAGAAAAACACACCAGCGCCCCTCTTATGGGTCACTTTAAAAAGGCAAATACCACTCCTAAACGCAAATTAGCAGAATTTCCTAATGATTATGGAAAAGATTTGCAATTAGGTGATACAATCTCCGTGGAGGAATTCTTTGCAGTAGCAGGGGAAGATTCATGGGTAGATGTTTCCGGTATCTCAAAAGGTAAAGGATTTCAAGGTGTTGTGAAACGCCATGGCTTTGCCGGTGTGGGAGGACAAACTCACGGTCAACATAACAGATTGCGTGCTCCAGGATCAATGGGTGCATCTTCTTGGCCATCAAGAGTTTTCAAAGGAAAAAGACTTGCAGGCCGTATGGGTGGCGACAGAGTTAAAGTTTTGAACCTAAAAGTTATTAAAGTTATCCCTGAGAACAATCTTGTACTTGTGAAAGGTTCTATCCCGGGAGCTAAGGGTTCTTATGTTGTTATTGACTTATAATAGGAGGAATAAGCGATGGATTTACAAGTATTAAAGATCGACGGAACAGAGTCTGGCAAAAAAGTGACTCTGAATGATGCCATTTTCGGCATTGAGCCTAATGACCACGCTATCTACCTAGATGTTAAGCAATATCTTGCTAACCAACGTCAAGGTACGCATAAGACTAAAGAGAAATGGGAAGTGGCTTACAGTACTAAGAAAATTGTAAGACAAAAAGGTTCAGGTGGTGCTCGTCACGGAAGTATTAAAGCTAACATCTTTGTGGGTGGAGGTAGAGTATTCGGTCCTCAACCAAGAGATTATAGTTTCAAACTAAATAAAAAGCTAAAACAATTAGCACGTTTCTCTGCTTTATCTTATAAAGCTAAAGATAATGTGATCACAGTTGTTGAGCCATTTACAATGGAAGCTCCTAAAACTAAAGAATTTATCAAAATTCTTGACAATGTTAAAGCTAACAGCAGAAGAGTTTTAGTAGTATTACCTGAGAATTCAAATAATATTTACTTATCGTCACGTAACATTGAGAATGTTAAAGTTATCACTGTTAACGAACTTAACACTTATGACATTATGAATGCATACAGCGTTATGTTTGTTGATGGAGTACAAGATATTCTTAGTGCACAATATGGACGTTAAAAACCAAAACGATGGGAATTTTAATTAAGCCTTTAGTAACAGAAAAGATGACGATTCTAGGCGATAAATTGAATCGTTACGGTTTTATAGTTGACCGCAATGCGAATAAGATTCAAATTAAAGCTGCGGTTGAGCAACTTTATGGTGTTACTGTAAAAGATGTAAATACAGTTAACTACCACGGAAAGAAAAAAAGCCGCTTTACAAAAGCGGGGTTATTGTCAGGCCGTGCAAACCACTACAAAAAAGCGTTTGTAACTTTGGCCGGTGAAGATAAGATTGATTTCTACAGCAACATTTAAGAGATGGCAGTACGCAAATTTAAACCGGTTACACCCGGACAAAGACATAAAGTAATAAGCGCATTTGATGATATTACTTGCAGCGTTCCTGAAAAATCGTTATTGGCTCCAATCAAAAAGACTGGTGGTCGTAACAACTCAGGAAAAATGACTATGCGCTATATCGGTGGCGGACATAAAAAAATGTACCGTGTAATTGACTTTTTAAGAAATAAAGACAATTTTACAGCTACCGTTAAAACTATTGAGTATGATCCAAACCGTAGTGCAAGAATTGCATTAGTGGTTTACGGAGATGGTGAAAAACGCTATATCATTGCTCCAAAAGGGATTAAAGTTGGACAAGTTATCGCATCAGGTGCAGGTGTTGCTCCTGAGGTTGGTAATACTCTTCCTCTTTCAGATATTCCATTAGGAACAGATGTACACAACATTGAGTTAGTACCTGGACAAGGTGCAGCTATGGCTCGTAGTGCTGGATGTTATGCTCAGCTTGCAGCTAGAGAGGGCAACCACGCTATTTTAAGATTACCTTCTGGTGAAACTAGAATGGTTCTTATAGCATGTCGCGCAACTGTTGGTGTAGTATCTAATGGTGATCACAACTTAGAGTCACATGGTAAAGCTGGTCGTAAACGTTGGTTAGGAAGAAGACCTCGCGTAAGGGGTGTTGTAATGAACCCTGTTGATCACCCGATGGGTGGTGGTGAAGGACGTTCTTCTGGAGGACACCCACGTTCAAGAAAAGGCTTACCTGCTAAAGGATATAAAACTAGAGATCCTAAGAAGACTTCTAAGAAGTTTATTATCGAAAAAAGGAAAAAATAACGGATTAAACTGAATTAGAGATTATGAGTCGTTCAATTAAAAAAGGTCCTTATATTCAAGCAGCCCTTGAGAATAAAATTTTTGCCATGAATGAAGCTGGCAAAAAAGATGTAGTAAAAACCTGGTCTAGAGCCAGTATGATATCACCAGACTTTGTTGGTCATACTATTGCAGTTCATAACGGAAATAAATTTATTCCTGTTTATGTTACTGAGAACATGGTAGGTCACAAGCTCGGAGAATTTGCACCGACAAGATCATTTAAAGGTCACTCGGGTAATCGTAAATAATTTAATGAAACACAGATTACAGTAAAATGGGAGCTCGTAAAAAAATAATGGCCGAAAGGCAAAAAGAGATAAAGAAACAAACAGCTATTGCTAAGCTGAATGATGTTCCTACCTCTCCTCGTAAGATGCGTCTTGTAGCTGATATTATCAGAGGTGTAGAGGTTAATCGTGCTTTGGATATTCTTAAATATTCAAAGAAAGAAGCTTCTGTTCGTTTAGAGAAAGTTTTAAAGTCTGCAATTGCAAACTGGGAAGCTAAAAATCAAGACGACAGAAAAGAATTAGAGAATGGAAATATTGTTGTAAAATCAATCATGGTTGGACAAGGACGTTCACTAAAAAGAATTAGAACTGCACCTCAAGGTAGAGCAGCTAGAATTCGTAAACGTTCTAACCACGTAACAATAGTTCTTGATAAAAAAGCCGTAAAACAAGAGGAGAAATAACATGGGACAAAAAACTAATCCAATAAGCAATAGACTTGGTATTATCCGTGGCTGGGACTCTAACTGGTACGGTGGAAAAGATTATGCTGCTAAAATTTTAGAAGATACTAAAATTAGAGAGTACTTAAATGCTCGTTTAGCTAAAGCTAGTCTTTCAAAAATTGTTATCGAAAGAACTCTTAAACTAATCACAGTTACTATACATACAGCAAGACCTGGTGTAATTATTGGTAAAGGTGGTCAAGAGGTAGATAAGCTTAAAGAAGAGTTAAAGAAAATCTCTAACAAAGAGGTTCAAATTAACATCTTTGAGGTTAAAAGACCTGAGATTGATGCAAACATTATTGCAAACAATATCGCTAGACAAGTTGAAGGTCGTGTATCTTACAGAAGAGCAGTTAAAATGGCTATCGCTACAACTATGAGAATGGGTGCTGAAGGTATCAAAGTTCTTGTAAGTGGTAGATTAGGTGGTGCTGAGATGGCTCGTGCTGAGTTATACAAAGAGGGAAGAACTCCTCTTCACACTTTCCGCGCTGATATCGATTATGCTTTGGCTGAAGCACACACTAAAGTTGGTGTTTTAGGTATCAAGGTTTGGGTTTGTAATGGTGAGGTTTACGGTAAGAGAGATCTTGCTCCTAATGCAGGTATTGCTGCTAACGCTAGTGGACAAGGTTCACAAGGTGGTAGAAATGACCGCAGAGGTGGCAAAGGTCGTAACGATCGTAGAAACAACAACAATAATAGAGGTGGTAATAAACGCACCCCTAGAGAGCAATAATATTGATACATCCGTTTAGGAATTTATCTTATTATATAGATAGAGCCCGTTTAACAATAAAAAGTTAAACGGGCTTTTATTTGCTTATTTACATTTTGATATTTTTAGTAAAATAATTGTATCAAAATGTAAATTTGTATTTTATAATCTATAGATAATTAATCT
>CAZYQA010000080.1:0-8358 GCA_964649555.1 uncultured Muribaculaceae bacterium | reverse complement strand
CTCAGATAAATCACCAAGATATTTTCCCTCCGCATCCATTGTATTACCTACAATACGAAAACTGCAATAAAATAATCTTTGTGAATATTTTTGATATATTAAGTCTATATTGTAATTTTTAATTGTCATTTCGTTCTCTATTCACTTATATGACGTTAAGTTTTTGTTATTGTTACAAAACTGAGTTTTTTTCTATTATTTTTTTTTATAAATTTGTTTGGCAACAAAATTATAAACAACACTAAAAATACACTTAAAAATGAATAACGCAATTTTTAATTTTCCTATACCGGAAAATGAGCCGGTAAAATCATATTTACAAGGCTCTCCGGAAAGAATAGCTTTAGAGGCTGAACTTGAAAGACAATCTAATACAGTAGTTGATATACCTTTAATTATAGGTGGAAAAGAGGTGAGAACAGGGAATACAGGAGATGTTGTAATGCCTCATAATCATAAACATATATTAGCTAAGTATCATAAGGCAGGAGAGAAAGAGATTCAGATGGCTGTTGATGCCGCTATGGCTGCTCATAAGGAGTGGAGCGTAATGGATTGGAGAGTTAGAGCCTCAATTATGCTTAAAGCTGCTGATTTATTAGCTGGTAAATATCGTTCTATTCTGAATGCAGCAACTATGCTAGGGCAAAGTAAGAATATATATCAGGCAGAAATTGATAGTGCTTGTGAGTTGATTGACTTCCTTAGATTTAATGTTGCTTTTGCTTGTAAAATATACTCTTCTCAACCTAAATCTGCTGCTGGGCAAATAAACTCTGTTGAGTATCGCCCGCTTGAAGGATTCATTTTAGCTGTAAGTCCGTTTAATTTTACATCAATTGCTTCTAATTTAAATATGGCTCCTGCTATGATGGGTAATACTACTGTATGGAAAACATCTACAACTTCTATATTATCAAATTATTATATTATGAAGATGTTTATGGAGGCTGGTCTTCCTGCAGGAGTTGTAAACTTCTTATGTGGTCCTGGATCTTTAATTGGTAAAATAACTCTTAATTCACCAGATTTTGGTGGAATTCACTTTACCGGATCCAATAATACATTTAATACGTTATGGAAACAGGTTGGTGAGAATCTTCCTAAATATAAAACATATCCACGTTTAGTAGGGGAGACCGGTGGTAAAGATTTTATCTTTGTTCATCCTTCAGCTTGTACTAATGCTGTAGCTAATGCTGCATTCTGTGGAGCTTTTGAGTTCCAGGGGCAAAAATGTTCTGCAGCTTCACGTATGTATGTTCCGGCATCTTTGTGGCCTAGCATTTTACAAGGTATTAAAGATAGAGCTGCTGAAGTAAAAATGGGAGATGTGAAAGATTCAAATAATTTTATAAATGCTGTAATTGATGAATCTTCATTTGATAATATAGCTTCTTATATTGATTATGCTAAAAATGCTAGCGATGCAAAGATTGTTGTAGGAGGTGAATATGATAAGTCTGTAGGATACTTCATTAAACCAACGGTTATCGAGACTTCTAATCCCCATTTCAAATCAATGGAAGAGGAGATTTTCGGCCCTGTTTTAACTGTTTATGTTTACGAAGATTCTAAGTTGGAGGAGGCAATTAAGCTGTGCGATACCACTTCTCCTTATGGATTGACCGGAGCTGTTTTTGGATTGGATAGAGCTGAAGTTCAAAAAGTTGCAGATAAATTGAGATATGCTGCCGGAAACTTCTATATTAATGATAAACCGACTGGTGCTGTTGTTGGTATGCAACCTTTTGGCGGATCAAGAGGATCTGGAACTAATGATAAAGCGGGTGGAGAGTTTAATTTAGTGAGATGGGTTACCCCTAGAACAATAAAAGAGACGTCTGTATCTCCTACAGATTATAGATATGCTTACATGAAATAAATTTTAATTTGTACCTTATACTTAATGAAAATAACGGATCTTCATAGAAACGCATTTGTGCTTGATTCTCATTGCGATACTCCCTCTTCTTTATATTTAGGAACCAACCCGGGAGTAAAAAATATTAACAGACAGGTAGATTTCATTAGGATGAAAGAAGGAGGGGTAGATGGCTCATTTTTTGCCATCTATACCTCCAATTCTTTATCTCCTAATGATGCTACAAAGCGTGCATTAGAGCTAATTGCTCGTACTTACGATGCCATTGATAATAATCCAGATAAAGTTGCCCTTGCTACAACTGTTCAAGAGGGCAGAAGGCTTAAATCTAAAGGCTTAGCGGCAATATATTTAGGGATGGAAAATGGTGCCCCAATACAAAAAGATCTTAGTTTATTGAGACTTTTTTATAGGATGGGTATTCGATATATGACATTGACCCATGCTGGAAATAATGAAATTTGTGACTCTTGTGCTACTAAAGAGAAGCGTTGGAATGGAGTAAGTTCTTTTGGAAGAGATGTGATTAAAGAGATGAATTGGTTGGGTATGATTATAGATGTCTCGCATATATCTGACGAAGCTTTTTTTGATGTACTTAAATATTCCAAAGCCCCTGTAGTTGCTACACATTCTTGTTGCAGAGCTCTTGCCAATCATCCTAGGAATATGTCTGATGAGATGATTAAGGCTTTAGCAGCGCACGGAGGGGTGATCCAAATTAATTTTTATCCGTCGTTTTTAGATTCTACTTATGGAGCTGATGCTTCTGATTTGCTTGATGCCTATGATGATGCTGAGGATGCTCTAAAGGCTAATTTGCAGGGTAGTAAAGAATTGGATGATCTAAATATTGCAGAAAATAATATAAGGAAATCTAAGCGCCCTTCATATAAATTGGTTGTGGATCATATTGATCATGTTGTTAATCTTGTTGGTGTAGAGCATGTAGGTATCGGTAGTGATTTTGATGGAATTGCAGCGACGCCTGAGGGCTTAGAGGATATAAGTAAAATGGAGATAATTTCACAGGAACTTTCCAATAGAGGATACTCAAATGATGCTATAAAACTGATTCTTGGAGAGAACTTTTTAAGGGTTTTTGCCCAAGTTGAAAATATATCGTATAAATAAAATGAATAAAATTGCATTAGTTACAGGTGCAACTTCAGGGATAGGTGAGGCTGTATCAAAATTACTTGCAAAGCAAGGCTATGATCTTATTATTACAGGTAGGAGAGAAGCTAGATTAGTTGCTTTGCAAAAGAATCTGGAGAAAGATTTTAATATTAGAGTTTTACCTCTATCTTTTGATGTTAGAGATTTACTACAAGTTGACAAATATTTAAATAATCTCCCAAAAGATTGGAGAGATATTGATATTTTAATTAATAATGCAGGGCTTGCTGTGGGGTTAAGTACAATAGATGAGGGAGATATAGAGGATTGGGAAAGGATGATTGATACAAATATTAAAGGATTATTATATGTTACAAGAGCAATTTCTCCAATTATGAGAGATAGACAAAATGGGCACATAGTGAATATCTGTTCAATTGCAGGGAAAGAGGTTTATCCTAATGGAAATGTATATTGCGCATCTAAGCATGCAGTTGATGCACTTACCAAATCTATGAGAATAGATTTGGTAAAATATAATATCAGAGTATCTCAGATTTGCCCCGGAGCGGTTGAAACAGAATTTTCTAATGTTAGGTTCAAAGGAGATGACCAAAGAGCTGCTAATGTATATAAAGGATTTAAACCATTAGCTGCCAGTGATGTTGCTGACGCAATAATGTATATGCTTAACTGTCCTCCACATGTAAATATTAATGATATGGTGATTATGCCAACTGCTCAGGCTAGTTCTACGGTTTTTAATAAAGCTCAGAATCCATAATCTTATATAACTTCGAAAGAAAAAGGGTGTTTCAGTTCGAAACACCCTTCTCTTTTATAATATTCCGGCTTCGGATAATATATTGTCTATTTCTTTAGCCATATCCCATCTACTATTATCATTTCGATTTTCAAATACCATTATTTGAATATCTTTTTCAGGGTACTTAGCGGCATATATTTGATAGCCACCATTATCACCCGTATGATAAACTTTCTTTGGCATATTTGGTGTTTCTTCTATAAACCAGCCATAACCATAAGATGTATTTGGTCTGTTTTGATATGAACTAAATTTGCTACCTGATATTTTATTAATAGGAGAGTAGGCAAGCTCTTTTAATTCTGCAGGAATAATCTTATTATCATTCATTGCCTTTTCCCATTTAGCAAATTCATTTACAGATGTGTAGATACCTCCGTCAGCTTTTGTTGCAAAGAATGTTTCTTCCCCGTAATCATACTCTTTCCATCCGTTAGCTTCAGGAATGTAGGCGTGTGACATATTTGGAATTTCTCTTCCTGCTTGGAAGTATATTGTTTGATCCATTCCTGCAGGAGTAAAGATTTCCTCCTTCATGTATTGTTCAAAAGGTTTACCGGATACATTTTCTATCATTAAGTACAGTAGCTGAAATGTAGGATTCATATATTGGTAATCTGTACCGGGAGCAAATGCTAACTCTTTTATTCCTTTTATGTACTGTATTGATTCCATGTCTGTTGCATGTACACACCAATCTCTGTTTTCTCTAGGCCTTGTATCCATTATGCCTGATGAATGATCCATTAAATGCTTTACCTTTATATCTGTAAATGGGTTTCTTCTTTCAGGAAGATATTTATTTACTTCGGGATGAACATCATAGATGCTTTTATTTATATCTAAAAGCCCTTGGGAGTGTAGTTTCAAGATTGCAACAGCAGTAAATTGCTTAGATACTGATGCTATATTGAAGAATGTATTGTTGTTTATTAGGGAGTCATTTGTGTAATTGGCGATGCCGATGTTGTTGTTGTAAAGTATTGTATCTCCTTTGGTGATCAGAACTGAAGCTCCGGGAGAATTATTTTTAGAACCTTCTTCACCAATTTGGTATCGGGAATTGAATAATGAATCTATTTTTTGTTTAATTACCTCTGTTTTTGATAGTTGTTCCTTATTGCAACACCCTGTTAAGGTACAAATAGTTATTGCTGCCATAATGATTTTGTTCATACTTGTTTAAGTTTCATAGTTTATAATTAAATTAGATCATGTATTATTGATAATCTAAAAGCATTCAGAGCATTAGAGGCAAATCTATCGATATTTAATTGCCTATAGCCTTTAAAATTAAAGCTAAATGTGTGAGTTCCTTTAGGGCCACTTACTGCAACCCAAACCAGCCCAACAGGCTTATCTGTAGTTCCTCCATTTGGGCCCGCTATGCCTGAAGTAGCAATGGAGTAAGTGGTGTTGAGAGCCCTTTTTACTCCTTCTGCCATCTCAATTACGCACTCTTTACTTACTGCACCATAGTTGATAAGAGTATCATTGCGCACTCCTAATAAGTTCTCTTTTACAGAATTATCATAAGAGGTGATTCCTCCATAATAGTATGAAGATGAGCCGGAGACAGATGTAATAAGAGCTGATATAAACCCACCAGTACAAGATTCTGCAACACTTAAAGTGGCAGATTTACTTCTAAGTATATCTCCAATAGTTTGTTGCAGCGAGTTTTCTCCATACCCATAAATTGCATCTCCTATTATATGCTGTAGCCCTTCAATCTGTTCATTTGCTTTGTTTTCAGCATAATGAGTTTCTGTGCCATATATAGAAAGTCTTAGCCTCACACCTAAAATAGGATTGGGTAGATATGCAAGTTTTATATTCTCTGGTAAGTTGTTTTCCCACTTTTCAATTTTTTTTGCAAGCATAGATTCGGGTATTCCGAATGTACAAATTGTTTTGTGGTATATTGAATCTAGAGTATATTTATTTTGAATTGATTCTAGAACTCTTGGTAGAGCATCTTCCATTTCAAATGGGACACCCGGTAAAGAAAAAATCAGATTATCCCTTCCAAACTTGCTTTTATCCAGCTCAAATTCCATACATGGGGCAGTGCCTCTATAGTTTATTATAACTCTACAGTTATCTGGAACTAATGCTTGATCTCTATTCAAATCATTAAGATCAATACCTCTAGTTGAAATTATATCTTTTATTATATTGAGCTGATTCTCATTTATTACCATTGACTTTGAACCACATAATTCGGCTAAAGTTTTTTTTGTAATATCATCTTTTGTTGGGCCTAAGCCTCCCGTTATTATGACAATATCAGTTTTTTTTAGGCAATTTGTTAAGGTGGAAATAATCTCCTCTCTTTTATCAGATGTTGAAATCATTTCATTCACTTTTACCCCTATATTATTTAGTGCTTGAGCAATTTTAGATGAGTTTGTATCAACTATTTGACCTATAAGAATCTCATCTCCAATAGTACATATAGATGCGGTAATCATTTTATTCTTTTTCAGCTAAATACTTGTTTATACTTTTTACGAACCCCGGCCCATTATAGATAAATCCACTATAAATCTGAACGAGTGATGCGCCTGCTTTTAACATTTGCTCTGCTTGCTGAGGTGTCATAATTCCTCCAACTGCTATAATAGGGAGTAGTCCGTCAGTTTTCTTCCTAATATATTTTACCATCTCTATACTTCTGCTAAATAAAGGTGCTCCACTCATTCCTCCAGCTCCGATAGCTTCAATATCATTATCAGATAGTGAAATCCCTTCTCTACTTTGAGTTGTATTAGTTGCAATAACGCCATCCAATCCTGATACTAATACTAGATCAATGATGTCATTTAGTTGATCATAAGGGATATCCGGAGAAAGTTTTAGTAATATAGGCCTGTAATCATCAAAATATCTTCTCATTGCAAGCACTTTATCGATAATTTCAGATAAAGCAGTGATATTTTGAAGTTTACAAAGATCTTTTACATTAGGGCAAGATACATTTATGGTAAAATAATCAACGAAATCATATAATATTGCGAATGATTTTTCATAATCTTTTGGGGCATCCTCATTAGTAGCGAATGTACTTTTACTGATATTACCACCAATTATACATTTAGGATTATGTTTCTTTATATAGTCAACAGCATATTTTACACCATTATTGTTGATTCCCATTCTATTTATGATTGCCATATCTTTTGGAACCCTGAAACATCTTGGCTTAGGATTGCCATCTTGGGCAGTAGGAGTGAGAGAGCCTATTTCAATAAAGCTGAAACCAAAATTAGCCAGATCATTGTACATATCTCCATTCTTATCAAATCCTGCTGCTAACCCAACAGGGTTTTTAAACTTTAGCCCAAATACTTCTCTCTCTAGTTTAGGGTTATTATATGAAAAGAGTAATCTTATGATAGATCCCGAAAATGGAATATATCTCAGTATCTTTAAAAGCCTTTTTATAAAATTATGAGCACTCTCTGGTGTGAAAACAAAAAAAATAAATGGTCTTAAAATTCTGTACATTTTGCGTATTAATTAATATGCTGCAAAAGTACTTAAAAAATATTATGAAGTAGGATACATTTCATCAAAACTTCCATCATTATAAAATATAATTACCCTGTTTACAGTTTTGTTTTTACGCATATTCTTGTTGCTCTCTCCGTTTACGCCATTCTGAGAGAGTTTAGATTGCTTGTTTTGTAGGTTATTTAGTTGATTATCAATCTCTTGTTCGTAATTTTCGGTATTTAGCATATTGTCGAAACTAGAAGAAATTGAAAAAATGTCATCATTCTTATCTAAAATCTGCACTTTATTATGATTTTGCTCTTGTTCTGTTTTATTAAAATGAGAAAATGGGGAAGGGGTAATTTCGTTTATATCTTTATATGGTTTCCCCTTTCCAGTGAGAAGCCACTCTGCACTTATAGTAGGGAAGCAGGTTAGAAGTTTATAAATAAAATCGTAGCCTGGTTTATTCCTTCCTGAAAGAATATGAGATAATCCAGACCTCTGAACACCCAGCATATCTGCTAAGCGGGCAGGGGAGAGCTTTTCAAGGTCCAAAAATTGCTGTAAACGACTATTCATTTTTGTAATCATAAATTTATACAAATGTAAGCAAAATTATATTCACAAATGTAAAAACTTATTTTTTTATTTTGTTTACAAAAAAGCACGATTTTAATATTATTACTTAATTGACAAATAATAAAGAGGGTTATCAAAAATATCCCATTTATCTAAAGTGATAGATAAAGTGTATTTTGCTAAGTAATTGGAAAACAGTATTTAATATTGATATAATAGCTATAATGTCAAATAATTATATGTTTTTACGTAAAGTATGGGTAAGATCACTTCAAATAAACTTGATGTAAAATAGCTTAATTACCTGGTATATAATGTAATATGAATATGTGTAAATGAGTATAATTATTTGTTATAACAAGGATTCACACTAATGTTTATTTATGTAAAAGTGATTCTGTTTGTTTATAAATGTATTGTGTGTGGTTTAATATTGTGAATTATATTT
>CAZYQA010000079.1:0-8650 GCA_964649555.1 uncultured Muribaculaceae bacterium | reverse complement strand
TCAAAGAGCAGATAGCACTATTAAAAGGGAAAGAGCGTGGTGTAAATAAGGAATTGACATTAATCACCCCTAAAGAGATTACAAAGTTTCTTGATGATTTTGTAATTGGGCAAGATGAGGCAAAAAAATTCTTATCGGTTGCAGTTTATAATCACTATAAAAGGATAAATCATATCTTGACAAAAAAAGATGAAGATTTAGATCTTGAAAAATCAAATATACTACTGGTAGGTCCAACAGGAACAGGCAAAACCCTACTAGCCAAAAGTATTGCAAGATTACTAAACGTACCGTTTGCAATAGTGGATGCAACAGTGCTGACAGAAGCAGGCTATGTGGGTGAAGATGTAGAGAGCATACTTGTAAGATTACTGCAAGATGCAGACTACGATGTTGAGAGAACACAAAGAGGAATAGTATTTATAGATGAGATAGATAAAATTGCAAGGAAGAGCGACAACCCATCTATTACAAGAGATGTATCTGGGGAGGGTGTACAACAAGCAATGTTAAAACTATTAGAGGGAAATGTTGTGAACGTACCACCTAAAGGGGGAAGAAAACACCCTGAGCAAAGCATGATTGCAGTTGATACTACAAATATCCTATTTATTTGCGGTGGAGCATTTGAGGGAATCGAGAGGAAAATAGCACAAAGATTAAATACCCAAGTAGTGGGATACGGAGCACAGAAAAAGAGCGCTCATATAGATAAAAAAGATTTATTGAGATATGTATCACCGCAAGATTTAAAATCTTACGGACTAATACCTGAGATTATAGGGCGTTTACCGGTAATGACATATTTGCATCCTCTTGATAAAGATGCACTATTAAATATTCTTACCAAGCCAAAAAATGCTTTGGTTAAGCAATATGAGAGATTATTCGAGTTGGAAGGGGTGAAATTAAAGATTGAAGAAGATGTATTAAACTTCATTGCAGACACCGCATTAGAGTATAGCTTAGGGGCTCGTGGGCTTCGCTCAATATGTGAAGCAATTATGCTTGATGCAATGTATGAGATACCGGGAAGTAATAAAAAATCATTGACAATAAAACTCCCTTATGCTAAAGAGAAAGTAGCAAAATTTACAGGCTCAATGATAATGAAGCAAAACTAAACAAAACAAAACGATATAAACCATAAACAACAAAACATTATGATTAAAGAGTATATTGCAAAAAACAATGACAGGTTTTTGAGTGAACTTTTTGAATTATTAAGAATTCCAAGTATAAGTTCACATGAGCAAAATAAGCCGGATATGCTTAAATGCGCAGAAAAACTTGTTGAATACCTAATAGCAGCCGGAGCAGATTCAGCTTCTGTATATCAGACTGCAGGGCATCCGGTTGTTTATGGAGAAAAAATGATAGATCCCAAACTAAAAACGATTATGGTTTACGGGCACTATGATGTGCAACCGGTAGATCCTATCAATTTATGGGTATCTCAGCCATTTGAACCGGAGATTAGAAACGGCGCTATATATGCACGTGGAGCAAATGATGATAAAGGGCAACTATTTATGCACATTAAAGCATTTGAATATCTTGTAAAAGAGGGCAAACTAAACCATAACGTAAAATTCTTACTCGAAGGAGAAGAAGAGATTGGCTCACCATCATTAGCAGCTTGGGCAAGAGAGCATAAAGATATGCTAAAATGTGATGAGATACTTGTTTCTGATACTACAATGATTTCTGAGAAAGTCCCAAGTATCAATTGCGGAATGAGAGGTCTTGCTTACGTAGAAGTAGAGGTAAAAGGGCCGGATAAAGATTTACATAGCGGCCATTACGGCGGAGGAGTACATAATCCTATAAACGCACTTTGTGAAATGATTTCATCATTAATTGATGAGAAAGGACATATCACAGTAAAAGGTTTCTATGATGATGTTGTAGAGTTGAGCAAAGAAGATAGAGCTATGCTTGCAAAAGCTCCGTTTGATGAGAAAGAATACAAAGAATCCCTAGATGTAGAAGAACTGAAAGGGGAGGAGGGGTACTCACCTCTTGAGAGAGTTGGTATTCGCCCTAGCTTAGATGTAAATGGAATCTGGGGAGGCTATATTGGCGAGGGAGCAAAAACTGTATTACCTTCAGTAGCTTACGCAAAAATATCAATGCGTCTGGTACCTAATCAAGATTGTAATAAAATTGCAAAAGTTTTTGAAGATCACTTCATGTCAATTGCCCCTAAATCTGTAAAAGTAAAAGTTACACCTCATCATGGTGGAAACGGATTCCTAATCCCAATATCTTCACCTGCATATAAAGCTGCGGCAAAAGCAATTGGAGAGGTTTACGGAATAGAGCCTGTACCTAGCAGAGGTGGTGGAAGTATTCCTATCTTGGCAGACCTACAAGGTATATTACAAGTAAATCCATTATTGATGGGATTCGGCTTAGAGAGAGATACAATTCACTCACCAAACGAAAGTTACCTGTTAAGCCAGTTCCACAAAGGGATAGAATCATTAGTTTTATTCTATAAATATTATTAAAAATAAGATGAATTATACAGAGTTATATAATAACATTCTTAAAAAGAGGAGTTTCTTATGTGTGGGATTAGATAGTGATCCCACACTTATCCCCTCATTTTTACAGAATGAAGAGTATCCAATATTCGAATTTAATAAAAGAATTATTGATGCGACAGCTCCATACTGTGTTGCATACAAGCCAAACTGTGCATTCTACGAAGCAGAAGGTGTAAAAGGATGGCTACAATTTGAGAAAACAGTGGAGTATATCAAAACCAATTATCCGGATATTCTAATAATTGCAGATGCAAAACGTGGAGATATAGGTAATACGGCAGAGAGATATGCTAAATGCTTTTACAATAATATGAATTGTGATGCCGTAACTCTTGCTCCATATATGGGGAGTGATTCAATAAAACCGTTTCTTAAATATGATAATAAATGGGCAATTGTACTTGCTCTCACCTCAAATGCAAGTGCCAATGAATTTGAGCAACTTGGGTTTGATGGTAAACCATTATACAGAATAGTGATGGAGCATACAATGCAGTTGGGGAGCATTGATAATACCATGTTCGTAGTGGGCGCAACACGCCCCGAAAAGCTAAAAGAGATAAGGGAATTTTGCCCTGAACATTTCTTTTTAGTGCCCGGAGTTGGAGCGCAAGGTGGCACGGTAGAGGAGGTTGCTAAAAACGGGTTAAATAGCAAATGCGGACTATTGATCAACTCATCCAGAGGAATAATATTTGCCGATAATACAGAAAATTTCGCAATCGTTGCAGGAGTAAAAGCAAAAGAGATTGCAGAAGAAATGTCAAAATACTTATAAAATGAAGAGGGCACTATTATATATTATATTATCAATAGTGCCTATTTCTTTCTATGCACAAGATAATCTTGTAATTCTTTTTACATCAGATATTCACTCCACTGCAAGGGAAAAAGATATCAGATATTCAACCCCTTATTATCAAAACGATTCATTATTAGGATACATTGTAGGTGGGTACTCCCGTTTAGCAACTATTATTAAGAGGGAAAAAGAGCTAGCCAAACAAAATGGTGATGCAATTATTGTGGTAGATGCAGGGGATATTTCTATGGGTTCCCCTTTTCAAACACTTTTTACCGTAAATGCTTTTGATATTGTATCCTTTGGGATGATGGGATACGATGCAATTAGTTTTGGTAATCACGATTTCGATTTTGGGATAGACTCAACTGCTAAAATGTTATCGAAAGCACTATCCTATAAACAGACTCTGAATTTACCATATATTTTATCTGCTAATCTTGCCCCCATAAGCGGTTTTGCAACCAAGCACTTCAATGAGTATGGAGTGATAAAAAGTACTATAATAGAGCGTAATGGCAAGAAAATAGGGATTATAGGCGCAATGGGGGAGAATGCTTATTCTGTTATAAGTGTGAAAGAAGGGATAGCTTACACGCCCTCAAAAGAGATAATTCAAAAAGAGATTGATTCATTAAAAAATAAAGGGGCACACTATACTGTTTTATTATCGCATGGAGGTACTATGGGGAATGGAAACATAGATAAATCCGAAGATGCTACTTTAGCAAAGCAACTGAAGGGGCTAGATATAATAATAAGTGGGCACGACCATGATATTTTGCACTCTCCTGCTATAATAAATAACTCTATAATAGGAGTTCCGGGAGCATATAATGAGTATATCGGGAAAATGGTAATTAATAAAAATCAGCTTATCTCATACAATCTCATTCCAATACTCGATACAATTTCTCCCAATTTAGAAATAGACAGATGGGTAAATCAAAACCTTATAAAAACTGATTCCATTTTTAATTCTCTATATGGATTAAAATTATCAGATTCTATTATCAATTTAAGTGTGGATATGGAGAGGAAAAGAGATGAGAATGGTAATATGCTTCTGGGGTATGAGATTGCTAAAAGCTATAGCATAATTGCTCAAAGCAAGAGTGGAATTAAGGATATTATTGGTATTGTGCCTGATGGAGTAATAAGATCAAATCTATCTAAAGGAATAGTGACAACTACTGATGTTTTTAACGTTTTATCGCTTGGAAATAACAGAGAAGGTGCTCCCGGATATCCACTGGTACTTTCATGGCTCAATGGAAAAGAGATAGGTGACTTATGCGAATTGGTAGCATCAATTTCGGGATCATTACCAGATTCAAGATTATATTTCTATGGCGTTAATTTTACATATAATCCATTAAAAATACCTTTTACAAAAGTTTCCAAAGTTGAAATATTCGGTAAAAAGATGGAAAAAGATAAATTATACCCTATAGTGACAGGCCTTTATACAGCTAGGCTCATTGGATTATTAAAAAGTGAATCATTTGGATTGCTATCTGCAGAGCCAAAGGATAAAAACAATAATCTGATTGAAAATGTAGAGGATCAGATAATCTCAGAAAACTTACCTGAATGGTACGCTTTTGCATCATATTTAAAGAACGACTACACTCCTGAGCCGGAAATAAAAAGCGGCGCATATATGCACCGCTCATATCTAATACTGATTATATATCTCGTATCTATTTCTTTTATTAGCTTTCTATGTTTTATTGTTGTGCGAACTTTGCTAAAATTGTTTCGCAAGCGGTAACTTTATCACCCACTTTTACCATCACATCTGTATCAAGTGGTAAAAAGACATCCATTCTGGATCCGAATTTGATAAAACCAACTTGTCCGCATTGATTAGCATGATCACCCACTTTAGCATAACAAACAATTCTTCTTGCGATATATCCTGCAATTTGTCTGAATAAGATTTGTTGTTTATTTGCAGTCTCTACAACTATAGATGTCCTCTCATTCAGCTCGGATGCTTTTGGGTAAGATGCAATAATGTATTGGCCATGATGGTGTTTGCTATATATAACTTTACCACCAACAGGATAGTAATTTACGTGTACGTTAAACACACTCATAAATACCGATACCTGAATACATTTACATTTTAGAAACTCGTTCTCCTCAACCTCTTGAACAATAACTACTTTACCATCGCATGGTGCAATAACAAGGTTATTATCAATTACAGATACCCTTTTAGGAGTTCTAAAAAATCTAACTATAAATAAGAAAATAAGTGCTCCGAATATAGTTAGCGTTTTAGTAGTTGTACCCCAATCTAAAAAGAGGTATGAGCAAAGGATAATGGCTGCAATAATTAGGAACGTAGTTAAAATAATGTTATACCCTTCCTTGTGAATCTTCATCTTTAGTCTTTTAATTAACAAATAAAATTATATATATAACAGCCATAGGGAAAGCAAGAAGAGCTCCATCAAATCTATCAAGCATCCCTCCGTGACCGGGCATAATAGAGCCGGAGTCTTTAACTCCGAAATTTCTTTTAAGCTGTGACTCTACTAAATCGCCAAACACGGCAAAAATACAAATAATTATTGAAATTAATATAGTGTGAAGCATAGAAAAGGGAAATATATTGCAATAGAAGAGGATTATACCACCTATAATTGATGCTAACATGCCTCCCCAAAAGCCTATCCAGCTCTTTTTGGGTGAAATAGAAGGAAATAGCTTTCCCCCAAATTTTTGCCCTAAAGTTGATCCGGCGCAATATGCACCCACATCGGTACACCATAATATTATTAGCATACCCAATAGAATGTTGCCATAATATTCCCCATTGCCATTAAATAATATAATATTTAATAAACTGAAAGGAATAGCTACATATACAAAAGATGTTAATATATAAGTATAATTGTTATATCCGTTGATAACCTTTTTATCGGTATTATCTTTGCTTAACTGATTGATATTATACGACTTAATATATAATGAGTAAATATAAATGAATATTATTGGTATAAGAGCAACAGCTAAGTATTTTGCATGTAGCCCGTATGCACAAATAAGAAATGAAATTAAAAATAACATTAAACCACCACCAAGAGCTAAAACTTTTTCAAAAAAGTTGTTTTTAGCTCCAATGGTGATGTTCATATATTCATACATCATAATCAATAATACTGCGCTGAATAATATTACATAAGTTAGAGGACTCCATAATACACAAAATATAAGGAGTAAAATGAAAACTATCCCACTTAATGTTCTTACTACAAGGTTATTCATTCGATTTATTTGTATTATCCTCTTTTGCTAACTCTTCATTTACTGCCTCTTCAATAGCTTCCACTTTCTCTGGTGTGATAGGTGTCTGCTCTCCCTCTTTTTTAGGCCTTGGGCCAAATATGTTTTCCATATCCTCTGTGAAGATCACCTCTCTTTCAAGTAAAAGTTCAGCAAGCTTAACAAATCCCTCTCTGTTGGCATTAAGTACCTCAATTGCTCTTTTGTGTGCAATATCAATAAGCTCCTTAGCCTCTTTATCAATAAGCTCAGCGGTTTTTTCACTGTATGGTTTTTGGAAATTATATCCACTCTCTTGCGAATCATAGAAAGAAATATGCCCAACCTTATCACTCATACCAAAATAGCTCACCATTGCATAAGCCTGTTTAGTTACTTTTTCAAGATCAGAAAGCGCTCCGGTAGATATTTTATTATTTATTATCTCCTCAGCAGCTCTACCTCCCATAGTTGCAGCCATCTCATCCAATAACTGCTCTGTAGTAGTGATTTGTCTCTCTTCAGGTAAATACCATGCTGCACCAAGAGCTTTACCCCTAGGAATAATGGTAACTTTCAATAGTGGATTAGCATAAGGTAATACCCAGCCCACAGTTGCATGACCAGCTTCATGGTATGCAATTGTTTTTTTCTCATGTGGAGGAATAATTTTACTTCTTTTCTCCAAACCTCCAACTATTCTATCAATTGCATCCAAGAAATCTTGCTTTTCAACAGCAACCTTATTTCTTCTTGCTGCAATAAGAGCAGCTTCATTACAAACATTAGCTATATCAGCTCCAGAAAATCCGGGAGTTTGTTTAGAAAGAAATGTAGTATCCAAATTATCAGATAATTTCAACTTAGACAAATGAACTTGGAAAATCTCCTCTCTCTCCTTTAATTCCGGTAAATCAACATTAATCTGGCGGTCAAAACGTCCTGCACGCATAAGAGCTTTATCTAAGATGTCAGCTCTATTTGTAGCAGCCAAAATAATAACACCTGAGTTTGTGCCGAAACCATCCATCTCTGTAAGAAGTTGATTAAGTGTATTCTCTCTCTCGTCATTAGAAGAAAATCCAGCATTCTTGCCTCTGGCACGTCCAACAGCATCAATCTCATCTATAAAAACGATACATGGAGCTTTTTCTTTAGCTTGTTTGAATAAATCTCTTACTCTTGATGCCCCAACTCCTACAAACATCTCAACAAAGTCTGAACCCGATATTGAGAAGAAAGGTACTTCTGCCTCGCCAGCTACAGCTTTTGCAAGCAATGTTTTACCTGTACCAGGAGGGCCAACCAATAAAGCTCCTTTAGGGATTTTACCACCTAGAGCTGTATATTTCTTAGGATTTTTTAAGAAATCAACAATCTCCATCACCTCAATCTTAGCCTCTTCAAGCCCAGCTACATCTTTAAATGTAACTTTCACATTGTTTTCTTTCTCATATAATTTAGCTTGTGATTTGCCTACGCTAAAGATACCGCCACCGGTACCACCTCCACCAACACCTTTAGACATTTTTCTAAGAATAATGAACCAAACTGCAAGCAGAAGAAGAGGTATCATAAGCCAATCAAGGATTCTAAGCATATAATTATTTCTCTCCTCATTTTCAATTGCAAACCTTTTATCAGCAGGCATACTCTGACGCGCTTCTGATAATTGTTGTTCAGAATCGAAATTAGATGAGGTTATAAAATAAAAATGTGGCCCAAACTTAGGCTCTTTACCTCCAAAATAATTTTTATATTTCTGTAAGCTATCTTTTTTTATAGTTATCTCAGCTCTATTCTGATTGGTAATATAAGTTACTTTATCCACATCACCCTGAGGTATCATTTGCTCTTTTACTTTATACCACTCAGTTTTTACAGGATCACCTGCATTCGATCCAAAGAAGTACATATAACCTATAAGTGCAAACAACGGCACATAAATCCAAATAGGATTAAATTTAGGTGTTTTTAATGAATTCTTTGGAGCTGGTTGTTTATTCTCCATATTTAAACT
>CAZYQA010000078.1:0-8739 GCA_964649555.1 uncultured Muribaculaceae bacterium | reverse complement strand
AAAGAATTGCGCTTTTTTATATAATAGATAAGTAACCTAATAAAAAAAATATTATATTTGTAATCGGCGCTCTTTACTGAATGCCGAAACTTAATACTTAACTTAAATAAACTAATATGAAAAAACTACTCTACTGTTTTACGGTAGCAGTCTTGTTTATCTCTATGCCTATTTTATCTATGGCTCAGAACAAGACTATCACCGGAAGGGTTTCAGCCCGTGATACAGGCGAACCTATTCCTTTCGCATCAGTTTTAATTCAAAACTATCCAAATATGGGTGTTTATACGGATGATACTGGTAAGTTTACTTTAAACAATGTTCCAAAAGATGCAACGAATATTATCTTTAGCTACCTAGGGTATAAAGATTTAGTGTTGCCTGTTGAAGATCAAACAAATTTTATTGTAAGATTAGATCCTGATGCTGTAGCATTGGATCAGGTTGTTGTAACAGCTTTGGGTATTCAAAGACAATCTAAAGAGGTGGGTTACGCAACTGCAAAAGTGAGCTCTGACGACTTAACCAAAACTAAAAACATGGATGCAACTCAAGCCTTAATTGGTAAGGTTTCGGGTTTGCAAATCAGTATGACAAATGCTTCATTGGACTCAGATGTAAGGGTGAACCTTAGAGGTAGCCGTTCATTTAAGGGGGATAATCAAGCTATGCTAGTAGTTGATGGTGTGCCAACACCAATCAGTTATTTACAATCAATGAACCCTAATGATATTGAGAATATATCAGTATTAAAAGGTGGTAGTGCTGCTGCGCTTTATGGCTCTTCTGCTGCAAATGGTGTTTTATATGTTACAACTAAAAAAGGTGAGAGAGGTAAACCGAGAGTTTCTTACTCTTTGACTACTACCTTTGATAAGATGGCATATTTCCCTAAATACCAAAAAAGATTCGGATCAGGAGCTGAGAATACTTATGGATTCGGCTATTATATTAAAGATGAGAATCAGCAATATGGTCCTGAATTTAATGGTGAATTGCTTCCTATCGGGCAAACTATTATGTTGGAAGATGGAACTGAGAAACAACTTATGGAGACTTATGACTTTAAACCGGGTACAAAAGAGAGTTATTATCAAACAGGTGTGACTGTTCAGAATGATATCTCTTTCGCTTCTGGTGGAGAGAATGGTAGCTTCTTTATGTCTTATCAAAATGCTGATAGAACAGGTACTATTAAGGGTGATGAACTGAAAAGACAAACTATCAGATTTAATGCTTCTCGCGTTTATAAGAAGTTGAAAGTGGGTGGTAATTTATCTTATTCGAATACAAAGTCTGATATGAATAACTCTGGTAGTAATGGTATGCAAGCTCTTTGGAATACTCCGGGTAACGTATATTTGGGTGATTATAAAGATTGGAAAAATGTTGAGGGTGGTAATCCTAATGATTGGGTGAACTCTTATTATCTTAATCCTTTTGCTCAAATTGATATCTATAGAAGACAATCAAGAAATGATAGAATAAGTGCTAATGCTGATATTGAATATAAACCATTGAATTGGCTTAGATTTCAAGGTAGAGCAGGTATGAATATTGGCATCAGAAATAACAATACTACTCGTGTACCTTGGCATTACTCAGACCATGCAAGAAAAACTAGAAGCTATGCATCTTCTGATATATATACATACTTAAATACATCCTCAAATTATTCCCAAAGAATTAACTTGGATTTAATGGGTTTTGCTCAACATAAGTTTAGCAAAAATTTTGAAATTAAAGGTATGTTAGGATGGTCTATGTATGATAATTATTCAGAGATTAAAGGAGTATGGGCTGATCAGATGGCTATAGATGGATTCTATAATTTATCTAATAAAGTGGGAGAATTAGGAGGAAAAAACAGCTTTGATCAAGATAGACAAATATCTTTCTATGGTAGTGTTGATTTATCTTTCTTTGGTTGGGCTTATTTACAATTAACAGGTAGAAATGACTGGACTTCTCTTTTAGCTCCTTCAAATTGGTCTTTCTTCTATCCAGGTGCAAATCTTTCTGTTATGCTTTCAGATGCTATTCCTTCTATCAAAAATAAATATATTTCGTATTTAAAGGTTAGAGGTACTTATGCTAAAGTGGGATCGGTAAATATTGGTCGCTATAATTTATATGATATTGCTAATAAACATGATTATTTTCCTTTTGGAACCCTTACTGCTTATTATCTTAGCCAAAACTTAAGAAATCCTTATATTAAGCCTGAATTTACTACTGAGTTTGAAGTGGGTGCTGAGATAGGATTCTTAAATGATAGGGTTACTTTTGAGGCTGCATATTATCACCAAAAAACTACTGATCAGACAGTAAATGTTAGTATTCCTTATTCAACAGGATCTGCAACTCAATACATGAATGCGGGTACAATGGTTGGTCAAGGTGTTGAGCTGGATTTAAGATTGACCCCACTTTTGGCTCTTGGCGATTTCAGTTGGAATGTAACTGCTAATGCAACTTTCTCTAAATCTAATGTTCAGGAACTTTATGGAGGTTTGGATGAACTTGTTGTACTTAACCCAATTTATGCAATAGTGGGTAAAAACTATCCTATGATTAAAGCTACAGATTATAAACGTGATCCTCAAGGTAGAGTTATTGTAAATAGTGTTACCGGATTGCCAATGACAGGTGATCTTAAAGAGATGGGTACTACTGAGCCAACTGTTCGCTTAGGCTTATCTACTCAACTAAGATGGAAAGGTTTCTCTTTAAGTACTACATTCGATTATAGAGGTGGACACGTTACTCGTTTTGATCAAGAATCAGAGATGTTATTTACCGGATCTTCTTATACTTCTGCACTTATGGGACGTCAGAGATTTGTATTCCCTAATTCAGTGTTAGAGGTGAAAAATGCTGATGGTTCTTCTTCTTTTGTTGAGAATACTAATGTAACAGTTAATTCTGGTAGTAAAGATTTCTGGGTAAGTAATTTCAGAAGCTGTGCTGCTTATAGAGTTGTAAGTGCAAATTCTTGGAAATGGAGAGAGTTATCGATTAGCTACGATTTACCTGAGAGATTATTGGATAAAACCAATTTCTTCCAAAGGGTAAGTATAGGTCTTGTAGGAAGAAACCTAATGATGTGGACACCTGATACTAATGTTTGGGGTGACCCTGAAAGTTGGGGTGGATTAAAGAACTCAGATGGTAGCTTAAACTTTAATGCTCCCGGTATTGCAGCTAATGCTCAAGCGGGATCAAGAACATTTGGATTTAATGTAATGATATCATTCTAAATAAGTTTGAAGTATGAAAAAGAAAATAATAATATTAGCTCTAGGGGTTGTTTTATGCTTGAGTGGCTGTAAAAGCTGGCTTGATATAAACCGAAGCCCAAATAATGCGGAAAAAGATGTGATTACAAGCGATTATTTACTTAGTGCTTGTCAATATGATATAATAACTAATCATGTGAATAGCTCTAATGCTATGATGGTATCACATCACTTAACAAAATCTGGTGAGTACTCAGGGTCATATACCTATTTGAATGGGTTGATTATGCCTCAGAATCAAGATGGATGGTGGGTTACTTATTATCAAATTTTAAGTAATTTAAAAGTAATTTATGATAAAGCTGAGGAGAGTGGTAGTGATATTTATAAGGGTATATCGCTGGTTTTACAAAGCTTAAATTTCCAGAGGTTAGTTGATATATTTGGTAATGTGCCTTATTCCCAATCTTGTCAGCCAAATAAGTATTCTCAACCAGAATATGATAATGCTGAGGATATTTATAATGATTTAGTAGTGAAATTGGATGAAGCTATTGATTGCTTAACTAAAGCTTCTACACAAACAGTAATGGATCCTGCTCTAAAGAAAGCAGATATTATGTGTTCTGGTGATGCTAAACAGTGGCTTAAACTTGCTTATACTCTTCAATTGAGAGTCTTAATGAGAATGTCAAATGTTAAGGATGTTTCTGCTAAGGTTAATGCTATTAAAGATAATTGCTTATCATCTGATGAAAATATTTATGGCAATCCCGGATATTATGCTGAAAAAGATAAAATGAATATTTTCTATCAAGTTTATGGTTGGACAATTAATAATGCTGAAAGTACAAACCGCAAACAATATATGCCTACTGTAGATTTAGTTGATATGTTAAGAAATAATAATGACCCTAGATTAAGAGTTTTAGTTGATCCTAGAACTAATTTGGGTGATGCTCCTGATGGTAATACAATCTACTCAAAATTCGGTTTGAAAGATGAGTATTATATTGGTATTCCTTATGGTCAAATAAATCCGTCAAGAATGACTTATACTTCTAAAACCGGTACAGGCTTATTAGCAGGAAGCTCTGATAAAGCTAACGGAAGATTAAGATCATCTCTTTTTGTTTCGGGTGCCGAGGTTTCATTCTTTTTGGCAGAAGCTGCTCTAAGAGGAATTATTTCCGGCGGTGATGCAAAAGCTAAGGAGTATTATGAAGAGGGTGTGATTGCTGCAATGGTGCGTCATGAAGTAGCCATGCAAGATGATAAATATGGAGTAAAAGGTATGAGACCTGCAATTACTACAAGTGCTGAAGAGGCTGCAAAAGAGTATTTAGAGCAAGATAATGCTTTTATGAATTGGGATAAAATGACAACAAATGAGCAGAAGTTGGCAGCAATTTGCGCTCAAAAATGGATAAACTTTGTAGGATATAATCCTCTTGAAGCATGGTTTGAGCATAGAAGAAATGATCTTCCTTATTTGAGAGCATCTAATCAAGGCCAAAAAAATAAGAATGTTTCACTACTACCTTATCCTCAATATGAAAGAAATCTTAACTATGAGAATCTATCTAAACAACCCGATACAGATGTATATGAGTCTTTAGTGTTCTGGGATAAAGTAAATCCTGTAGTTGAGGTTCAAGAGCTATATCAATAATTATAAAATGAAAGAAATGAAACGAATATTGAATAATTTTTTAGCGATAGCTACTCTATGTGTAGTACTATTCTCATCAACATCTTGTTTGAAAGATGATCCTATGTTTGATTGGGATGCTGCTATTCCTGTAATTGAACTCCCTTATAAAAGCCATTATTTAACAAGCTCTAAGGTTACACCAGAGAAAAATGTGAGCTTTAATCTTATGGTGAATTATACTATACCTTTTGCTTCGGATAATAAAGAAGATATTAAGGTGGGGCTTAAAGTTGATGAATCTTTGGTAAGTGTTTATAATGCTTCTCTAGCTTCTACAGCTAAAAAATATGAATTATTACCGGCAGGAACATATAATTTACCTTCTGAGATCACAATTGCAAAAGGTACTCAACTTTGGAAACAAGATTTAGAAATCAACACTTCTTCTCTTACTCCCAAAACTTATTATATATTACCAGTTGTAATAAGCAGTGCGCCTCAAGGATACACGATAAGTGGAAACTTTGGGCATGTATATTTAAGAGTTCAAATGAACTAAAGGTTATTATAATAATTAGTGGAAGTTATTGGGATAATAACTTTATGCAAAAGGGCTGTCAAAAAGATTTTATCAATTTTGACAGCCCTTGTTATTTATTATAATCTTAATTGAATTTATTTGGATTTTTCTATCAGGTACTTAAATATTCCTATAAGTTCATCATTTCCTCCTGATACAGGCCCTTCCGGATGGAATTGAACTCCCCATACCTTATCGTTTCCTATCATTTCAATAGCCTCTACTACTCCATCTTCTGAGTATGCTGTTACTTTGAAGCCCGGTGCAATGTCTTTTACTGCTTGGTGGTGGTAGCTATTTACATAAACTTTGTTTTTACCAATCTGTTTTTCAAGATTAGATCCTTTTTCTATGCTAATAGAGTGTGTTCCATATACACGTGGTGCATTTTGCCTATGTTTTATGTAGCTATCTTTCTTCTGTGATGGGATATCTTGGTATAATGTTCCACCAAATACAATATTCATTACTTGCTCTCCTCTGCATATTCCTAATACAGGCAATCCCTTTTCTACAGCCATCTTAATTAGCTTATAATCATATTCATCACGGAATGGGACTATTTCTCCAAGTGCTCTGATAGGCTCTTCTCCATAGTATGTGGGGCATACATCTTCTCCTCCCGTCATTACTAGCCCATCTATTACTTCAAGAACATTGAGAATTTCATTCTCATCTGTTGTCATAGGTATTACCAAAGGTACTCCACCTGCTCTCTTAATTGCATTTATATATGTGCTTGTAGCTCCTGCCGATGTTTCATAAGTTGATGCGGAAACACCAATGATAGGTTTTTTATCTATCTTATTCTGCGCACACGCAGGTGTGATAATAAAGATAAATAATAATAAGTTTAGTATAAATGTTACTCGTTTCATATATATATTTATTTTTTAGTCCATCCTCCAAAATCATTTTCTTCACCATAATTGAATTCAATAATGAATCCGGTAGCTTTTTTGCCTTTTTCATCCATATTGAATTTTATAGGGAAAGCGTGGCCGTCGCTACGAAATTCATATTCATTGCCGTTTATATGGTTTAGTTTATTTTTATATCCTTTTTTACCTACTGTAATATATAATTCACCTTTTTCTAAAGTAATTTCTGCATTACCAAATAGCGCATCTTTTTCATATTTGCCAATTAATGTCTTTTCATTAGGTGCCGGTAATAGCTCTTTTACAGGAGTTTTTTCTTTATCATCTTTTTTAAATGATTCAATCCACTCAGTGAAATATTCTTTGTTGTAATCTTTTAATGAATCAATAACTTTTGCATCTGTAATGTCTTTTCCTTGTTTTTCTGCTAGAATTAAGTCTATTCCTCTTCTCATTATTGCATAACGCAAATTAGCTCCAGCTTCACTGTTTACTAATATTACACCGCTAAAGTCTATCTCAGGTACAAAAAAGCATAATGCTGTCATTCCCCATGTTGTACCAGTATGGAAGTATAATCTGTATTTATTGTTTTGTTCAACAAACCAACATGGTGCATATAATGTTGTTCTCGATCCTGTTTGAGAAGTAATTGTTACTCCATTATGTAATTTACGCATAGTTTGGGTACTCATAATTTTTGCAGTATCGATTCCTCCACAGCAATTTTCGTAAGCATACCATCCGTTGTTATTATGCATTTGCGCATATTTTGCCATATCTTCTACCGTAGAGTTTATACTTCCTGCAGGGCCAACTACTGTGAGCCAATGTAGAGCTTGTTCATCTCCATAGAGTGGCAGTGCCTCAATGTTTCCATCTTTGTATCTGTAGTCATGAGGTGTAGCAACATCTTTGGATTGTGCGAAACCATCTCCATTAGCAGATGTACTCTCCATTTTAAGAGGTTCGAAAATTCTCTCTTTCAAATTCTCTTCCCAGCTTTTTCCTGTGATTTTTTCTATGATCTTTTCAGCTATGATAAATGTGATGTTGTTATATTCATACCCACCTCTAAAACTATATTTAGGTTTTATAAGTCCCATCATTTTATATACATCATCTCTGCTATATCCCAAATTTGGAATATATGTTCCAACTTGTCCTCCAATTCCAGTACGATGAGTCATAATATCTTTTACTTGCATGTTTTCCGTAACCCAAGGATCGTACATCTTGAAGTCTGGTAGAATGTTTTTTACAGTGTCTTCCCAGCTTAGTTTTCCCTCATCAATTAAGCTGGCAATAAGTGTTGCAGTGAATGATTTAGATACAGATCCGATTTGAAAAACAGTAGTGCTGTTTATAGGTGATTCGTTTTCATTAACTACCGCAACAACTCCGCCACTTGTAATCTCGCTTGTTGGAACAGATCCTTTAAATCCTACATTGCTGCTGTGCCTTTTTTCTTTATGTCCAAAACCCTTTGAATATATAAGATTCCCATCTTTAGAAAAAGCAACAGCCATACCCGGTAGTTGCCATGTGTGAATTACTTGTTGAGTGTAATCTTCTAGGTTTTTAATAAGTGCCTCATTTTGTGCATAACTTGCCCCATGTACAAAAAGCATAGCCAAGGCAAGGAAAATTGTTGTTTTTTTATTTTTCATTATTCAATAAGTTAGATATGGTTTATCTCTGTAAAGATAGTATTTATTATGCTTCCAAATATTTAATAAATTCACTTCCTAAAGATGTTGTGAAATACCTCTGTTTTGGACTTGTTATCTTATCCTTAATAGTAGTATCAAGTAATCCTAGTCTTAAAAGAGGTTGCAGAAACTTTTTGCTATTATTAGTCTGCTTACTCATAGATATCCACTTGAAAATATCATTCTTAGATCTAGGTATTAAAGCATATAATAAGATATTCTTACATTCGTTAGGCAACTCCTTGCTCCAAAGATGAAATTGATTGCGAATATAATTTTTGTTTGATAGTGCAGCCGATTTATTACTACTTAAATAATTTTTAACATAGTTACCAGCTTTGTTATTAACTTGGTTATAAGCTTGGTTATTTCTACTATGTAATACATTATCGTATAGGCGTTTATCGTCATCATGAGCATTGTTAATAACCAAGTCGCTCAAGCTCTTCTTTTCAACCTCGCTAGCATCATTAACAATTGCTTCAAAAACCGTAATTTTATCAATATTAAACAAAGCTTTACCATTACCATTCTCCACTAACTCCAAATTAACCCGAGCTATCCCTCTGTTATATTTATTAACATAACCTAGAATTTTCATAGCTTCTGCAATAACAGGATTACGATAATCATTTACTGTAGGAAAATTATCAATATTTGCATTACCAAATAG
>CAZYQA010000077.1:0-8964 GCA_964649555.1 uncultured Muribaculaceae bacterium | reverse complement strand
GTAAACTTTGCTATGAAGCATGCTCTCACGGCAGTAGAGTTTTCTGTAGCGGGAGCAGGGGAGGTTATAACAAGGATCTCTATAAGTGGAGTATCTATGAGTGGTACACTCAATATGGATGGTGGAAATATGGCATGGGCTCCCGGAATTGTAACAAATGATGAGTTTAGAGCGGGGATAAACCAAACCACTGCATCTGCAGATATGACCTCTTTGATGCAGGGTAATGGTTATCTGATGATGATTCCGCAAACTCTTACAGCCTCTGCCAAGCTCACAATAGATATACAGGGGAAAGACTCTAAAGTAATTGATTTGGGTGGCAAGGTATGGGAGGCAGGCAAGCGTATCAATTATGGGATTAAGTTTGAGCCTGAGGGGACAGTGACGGTGGATAGGGATGTACTAATTTTTCCACCAGATGCAGTAGATGAAAGTGGTGGGAATTTTAATGTATTGTGTAAGAAACCGGATGGAAATGAAGCTACTACTCTAAAATGGGAGTTAAAGAGCTCGGATCCTGCACGATTAAGATTATCTTTATTATCTACCGCTACATTTGCAACAGCAACAGAGAGTGTGAAAGGCGAAGGCACAACACGAGTGTATACCTATGCACCAGCTAATACTACCGCAGCTAATCGGGAGGCTACAATCATTTATGAGGGTTCACCTGTAATAAATGTCACCCAGTTGAAACCATTGGTTATTTCATCTCTTCCCGGAACAGTAGTTACCAAATTTAGAAGTTATGTAGGTGCCTTTTGGCGTGCAACAGAGACAGGTGAGCGAATAATCCGTACCTATGTAGAAGATGCTGCTAGTGAGGGATTATGGACAGCAAGAGTTTATCAGAGTGATGCTCAATGGGCAGATAGTGATATATTGTTCGATAATACAGTCCCTTCAGCTCACCCTGAAAATAGTAACGCAGAGGATACTCAACTTACTAGCTCTGCAACAGCAGAGTCATTTGCTTCGGGTACAGTTTCTGCTACTGGTTATATAGAGTTTCGTATAGGGTTAAAGAATGTTTATAACTCCACAGGTGCTAATCCTGCAAGATATGCTACCGTTGTACTCAGATATAATAATGGGGAAAAATATCAGCTTCTTTTCTTAAGGCAGGGGCATGAAGCAGATTTCCTATTCCGTCAAACAGACGGATATGGTAATTTTGGTGAAACAGATAATAATATGACCATGAATGCACGCCCTGAAGCTAGGAAGTTTTCTCCTTATAATTTAACTGCAGACGAATTTAGTAAGGCTGTTCCAGCTAGAGGGGGCAAGTTCACTGCTTATCCTACACAAGCAGGAGCTTTTTGGCTGTGGGCAAGTGAACCACAACCTCGTTTTGCATGGGATCCTACAGGAGCTATCCCAGGGTGGACTGGTCACATGTCTCTTCCAGATTATTGGAATACTATGGGTACTATCCACGAGACATGCCCTCCAAATTACCGTCGCCCCAATGATGGGAACACTACTGGTACTAATAGAACACCAGTTGTTTCCGGCTCCGAGTTTCGTCAGTCGTTATACTTGAGTCCTAAGGCAGGATCAGGATCATCAGATGTTTCTAATAGTGTTTTTGGATATTATGCCGATGGTTTTTTTGATCGTAGGGGAATAGTTTCTTCAATAACAGGTATTACTAATTCCGCAGTGAGTATGAGCACTGCCGAAGTTGCCTATATAGGTAGGTTAATCTTCAATCCCACATCAAGTGCTTCACTCTTTTTTCCCGCAGTTGGAGCCCGTCTTGACATGAGTGGAGAGTTGCGCTACGACGGTACCAACGGCTACTACTGGTCAACTACAGCGTATGATTATGGCTATTTTTGGGGGCTGAGATTAGGTAGTGGCATGGCGGATCAAGTCAACTCTGCTTTCAACTCCGGCCGGAGTGTGCGTTGTGTATCCGAGTACGCAAATTAGAAAAGCGCTTGTCGACGTCGTCGTTTTTTTGTAACCCACACATTATCAAGGGTGCTTCGAAATAAAAATCCGAAGCACCCTTCTTTCAATCATGCACATTATCTTTTGTGGCTCAGCCACTTTTGTATCTATGATATTTAGCAAAAGCTATTATCTATTTGATGCGAAATTCTGCAACACTGTTGTCTCCATTGAATAATGTAAGTGTATTTGCTGATACAGAATATTTTGTCACTTCCGAAAGTGCTTTGAAGAAGTCTTGCTCTAAATTAAGATTTGGACAAGCCATTCTTGTTGAGCCACCCATAGTGATTTTTAACTCATCTGAAGTTGTAATTTCGTATTCACCATTGAATCTATTACAAGCACCTGTACCTGATAATTTATTTTCAGGAAGGAATTGAACGGTGAATGATTCCTCTTCCGCGCCGAATTCTGTATTTTCAGTGCCGTTTAATTTTGTTAATTTCCAAGAATTATCTTGAATAAACTTAACTGCTTTATCTCCTGTAAAAGAAACGATTGTGTCTTTTGCAACTTGCTCTGCAGATTTTGTTATCTCAGTGCTTGCAGAAGCATTTTGGGTGTTAGAGCTTCCGCATGATATTACGCTAAATATTGTTGCTAGCGCTAAAATTGTTGTAGTAATTTTTTTCATTATCTATTTGTTTAAAATAATCCATTCAATTCCCCATTAATTGCATCTATAACAACGCTAAGATGCTTAGGGTTCTCTTCAAATTTAAGTTCATCAACGTTTAGGATTAGTTTTTTTCCGTCAGAGTAGTTTTCTATCCACTTTTCATATCTTTCGTTCAGCCCTTTCAGGTAATCGAGCCTAATTGAGGATTCGTAATCGCGCCCCCTTTTTTGGATTTGGCTTACCAAATTGGGAATAGATGATTTTAAGTAGATTAGTAAATCGGGAGGTTTGACCAATGATAGCATAAGGTTGAAAAGCGATTCGTAATTCTCAAAATCTCTTGTAGACATCAAGCCCATTGAGTGGAGATTCGGTGCGAAAATGCGCGCGTCTTCATATATGGTTCTATCTTGAATTACATTCATATTGCTTTTCTCAATCTCTACTACCCCTGCAAACCTTTTGTTTAAGAAATAGATTTGTAAATTAAATGACCATCTCTGCATATCATTATAGAAATCTGATAGATATGGATTGTCATCTACATCTTCATATTTTGGTGCCCATCCGTAGTAATGGGATAAAAGACGTGTAAGTGTGGTTTTACCACTTCCTATATTTCCTGCAATAGCTATATGCATATCATAAAATTTAGCTTACAAAAGTATAAAGATTCTTTGTATTTTTTAGTAATTTTGTACGTTTAGTAATTTTTTAATTCAATATATTGACAAAGGGACTGTTATTAAAGGCTAAGAGGGAGAGAATGGTGCGTGAAATTGCACTTGGGTTTTCCTATGCGGATTATGTATTGGATGCTTTGGCTCAGGTACCTAGGCATCTTTTTGTGGATAAAAGTTTGGAGCATTTTGCTTATGAGGATAAGCCTCTATCGATTGCAGCAGGGCAGACAATTTCTCAACCATCTACTGTGGCTTTGCAGACTCATTTGCTTGGGTGCAAGATGGGGGATAAGATTTTAGAGATTGGGACTGGGTGTGGTTATCAAACTGCTGTGTTGGCTCAATTAGGTGCTAGTGTTTATAGCGTGGAGAGGCAAAGGGAGCTTTATTTGCAGGCTCAAAGAAATTTGGCAAAGGCTGGTTATTATAAACCAATTCTTGTGCATGGGGATGGTTTTAGTGGGTTGCCAAGTTTTGCTAAGTATAAAGGAATTATTGTGACATGTGGGGCGGAGGATATACCTATTGCTCTGCTTAATCAGTTGGATGTTGGGGGAAGGCTTGTAATTCCTGTAAATAATAAGATGAATGTGGTGACAAAACTGAGTGAACTTGATTTTGAAAGATCTGTTTTGAATGAGTGTAGTTTTGTCCCTATGCTTGAAGGTGTTGTTAAATAATTTAAAATTTTTAGATATGATTAAGGTAAAAACTTTTTATGTAAACCAATTGCGCGAGTGTTGCTATTTATTGTATGATCAAACAGGGGAGTGTGTGATTGTTGATCCGGGTATTGAAACTGAGGCTGAGCAACAAAGGGTTAAGAAGTTTGTGGAAGAGAATAATCTGAAGCCTGTGAAACTTTTATGTACACATGGGCATTTCGACCATATAATGGGTAATGCTTTTGTGACAAGAGAGTGGGGAATCCCTACATATATTCACCCGGAGGATAAAGGGCAGCTTGAGCGTGCTCAGCAATATTGCCAAATGTTTGGTTATAATATTGAGCAACCTCCACTTGATACAAAGGATTTGAATGATGGGGATAAGATACATTTTGGGGATTCTGAACTGGATGTGATTCATACTCCCGGGCATACCAGAGGTGGCGTTTGTTTCTATTCTGCTCCTGATAAGATTATTCTTACCGGAGATTCTCTGTTTGCCGGAAGCATAGGTAGAACAGATTTACCGGGAGGGGATTATGATGCTCTGATGGATAGTCTTCATAATAAGGTTTGCAAAGTTGATGGGGCTAGTATAGTTTATCCGGGGCATGGGCCTGAAACTACTATTAATCAAGAGATGAATACTAATCCGTTTTTAAGAGGGGAATAATTGTGATGAGAGGAATTTTTATTGCTTTTTTGTTTTTGCTGCCAATGGCTACTTTTTGTGGAAATGCTAAAGGGTCTGATAGTGTTCAAGAAAATCATTCTATCTGGGAATCTGGAGATGGTAAAACGTATTCTCAGAATGTGATTATCCCGGATGTGCCAAGTAGCATTGATTTTGCCGGAGAGAAAGTTCCTTTGGAGTATTTTGATGTGAAGGAGGCTTTGCAAAGAGAGTTAATGGTGATTAGCTATCAGCATGGCTCTTTGTCTTATATTATGCAGCTTTCGGGGAGGTATAAAAAGTTGGTTGAGGAGATTTTAGCGGAGGAGGGTGTTCCTGCTGATTTTTTCTATTTGTGTGTGGCGGAGAGTATGCTTCAGCCTTTGTCTTCACCTGCTAATGCAAGGGGATATTGGCAGATAATGGCTGGTACTGCTAAGGATTATGGCTTAGAGGTGAGTAGCCAAGTGGATGAGAGGTATAATTGGGAGAAATCTACTCGTGCAGCTTGCAAGTATTTGAAAAAGGCGTATGAAAAGTATGGTAGCTGGGCTTTGGCTGCTGCCTCTTATAATACAGGTTTTAATAATATTGATGAGAGGATTAAGTATCAGTCTATAGATAATTATTTTGATATGCAATTTGTGCCAGAAACGGCAAGATATGTGTATAGAATTTTGGCATATAAAGTGATAATGAGTAATCCTAAGGCTTATGGGTTTAATTTGGAGGAGAAGGATTTGTATAAGCCGTTTGATTATGAGATTGTAGAAGTGAAGGGTTCAGTTCCTAATTGGAGTGAATTTGCAGCTAAGCATAATACCAATTTTAAGATGATCAAGCTTATGAATGAGTGGATTAGATCTAATAAATTGGATAACGCTTCTAAAAAAACGTATAAAGTAAAGGTTCCTGTAGAGGGGAGCAGAGAAAGGTTGTAATATGGACGAAATTGTAGTAACCGGTGCCAGTGAGCATAATTTGAAGGGTGTTGATGTAACAATTCCACGTAATAAACTTGTGGTTGTGACAGGTATGAGCGGAAGTGGTAAATCTTCTTTGGCTTTTGATACTATTTATGCTGAGGGGCAAAGGCGCTACATGGAGACTCTTTCTGCTTATGCACGCCAATTTATCGGGGTGCTTGAGCGCCCTGCTGTGGAGAGTATTACGGGGCTAAGCCCTATTATTGCGATTGAGCAGAAAACTACCGGGCGTAATCCTCGCTCAACAGTGGGTACTATCACTGAGGTTTATGATTTTCTTAGGCTTTTGTATGCACGGGCTTCGGATGCTTTTTCTCCCGCTACGGGAAAGCTGATGGTAAAATATACCACAGAGCAGATTGTTTCTTTGATTTTAGATGATTATAAAGGTGTAAGGTGTTTATTATTAGCTCCGCTTGTTGTGGGGCGTAAAGGGCATTACAAAGATCTTTTTGAGACTCTTTTGAAAAAAGGATATAAGCAAGTGAGGATTGATGGGGAGATGTTTGAGGTGGCGGATGTGAAGCCTTTGGATAGGTATAAGACTCACTTTATTGAGCTTGTGGTGGATAAACTTGTTCCGAGTAGTGAGGATTATAAGAGGATTTCCGATTCGGTTTCTTCTGCTTTGCATCAAGGTAAAGGGACTCTTGCTATTATGGAGTATGATAAACCTGAGGCTCCGTTGAGGTATTTTAGTAGTCATTTGATGTGTCCCGATAGTGGATTGTCTTTTTCTGAGCCGGCTCCACATACTTTTTCATTTAATTCGCCTCAGGGTGCTTGCCCTAAATGTAAGGGGCTTGGCTATGTGTCGGTTATCGATATGAAAAAAATTATTCCTGACGATTCTAGATCTATTGCTGTTGGAGGTATTGATCCTCTTGGAGCTTATAAGGATAATAATTGGTTTAGGATATTGGATAGCATGGCTAAGGTGTATGAGTTTTCTTTGAATGATCCTATTAAGGGTTTGCCTGAGGATGTGCTTAATATGATTATCTATGGAACAGATGAGCTTTTTAGAGTGAATCTTTCTGATGGAACGCAGCTTGCCCCTTTTGCCGGAGTGCTTTCAAAGCTTGAGCAAAGCAAAAATGATAAGGATGATGTGATTGCTCGTAGAGATAGATTTGTGGAGGAGATGGTTTGCTCTGAGTGTAATGGTACAAGGTTGAAAAAGGATTCTCTTTATTTTAAGATTGATAATAAGAATATCGCAGAGGTATCTTTGATGGATATTGATACTCTTAAAGGCTGGATAGAATCTCTACCAAGTAAATTGAATAATAAACAAAATCTTATTGCGGGGGATATTTTGAAAGAGCTGAGGGATAGAATAGGTTTTTTACAAGATGTTGGGCTTAATTACCTCTCTTTGAGTAGAAGTACTCGCTCTTTGAGTGGGGGTGAGAGCCAGCGTATAAGGCTTGCAACTCAGATTGGTAGCAAGCTCGTGAATGTGCTTTATATTTTGGATGAGCCTAGTATTGGGCTTCACCAAAGAGATAATAGAAAACTGATAAATTCTCTTAAAACATTGCGTGATGAAGGGAACTCCGTAATGGTGGTTGAGCATGATCAGGAGATGATTGAGGAGAGTGATTGGCTAATTGATCTTGGCCCTGCTGCAGGTATGAATGGGGGTAAATTGCTGTATAACGGCACTCCTGAGGCTTTAATGAAAATGCCTTTGGATAAGCTTGCTAAATTGAATAGCTATACTGCCGATTATATGCGTGGTGTGAAAAAAATAGAGATTCCTGCAATCAGGCGTAAAGGTAATGGCAAGTTTTTGGAGCTTAAAGGGGCTACAGGGAATAATCTTAAAGGGGTTGATATTAAGTTTCCTCTAGGGTGTTTAGTTGGTGTGAGTGGTGTGAGTGGTAGCGGAAAGTCTACCCTTATTAATGATACTCTTATGCCTATTTTGAGTAAGCATTTCTATCGCTCTTTACAAACTCCTCTCCCATATACAGAGATTATTGGGCTGGAGAATGTGGATAAACTTATCGAGGTGGATCAAGATCCTATCGGTAGGACACCACGAAGTAATCCGGCTACTTATACAAATGTGTTTGGGGATATTCGTAAACTTTTTGAGAGTACACCTGATGCTAAGATCAGAGGCTTCAAAGCTGGGCGTTTCTCTTTTAATGTAAAAGGTGGGCGTTGTGAGACTTGTAAAGGGGCAGGTGTGGAGACTATCGAAATGAACTTCCTTCCAAGTGTGTATGTTCATTGCAAAGAGTGCAACGGAAAACGTTACAATCCTGATACTTTAGCTGTGAAATATAAAGGTAAAAGCATCAATGATGTTTTGGAAATGACTATTTCTCAGGCTGTTGAATTTTTTGAATCTGTCCCATCTATTGTGCAGAAAATCAGAGCCCTTAATGATGTTGGGCTTGGATATATAAAACTGGGGCAGCCATCTACTACTCTTAGTGGTGGCGAAAGCCAAAGGGTGAAGCTAGCTGCAGAGCTCTCTAAGCGTGCCACCGGGAATTCCGTTTATATTCTCGATGAGCCTACCACAGGGCTCCACTTCGAGGATATTAAAATCTTATTGGGCGTTTTGCAAAAGATTGTTGAGCAAGGTAATTCTGTAATAGTAATTGAGCATAATTTAGATGTGCTGAAATCTGTAGATTACCTTATCGATCTTGGCCCCGAAGGGGGCTCAGGAGGGGGACAAATAATCGCGCAAGGCACCCCCGAGCAAGTTGCCAATTCTAAGAAATCTTTTACGGGTGCTTTCTTGAAGGAGTTGTTTTAAATGCATAAATATTTGGTACAGTGATTATTTTCATTATATTTGCATTGTTTTCATGTGTATTGAAAATGATGCATTATTAATGAAAATACATTAATTATGAGCAGTTTAATAATTGCAGGTAAGCCTTATCAAATGTTCCTTATGAATAAAGAGGAACTCAAAGGAGTATATGTAGACGCAAAGTTGTCTTTTAATTTCTATAAAATAGATTTTAATAATAATACGTTGTGCGTACTATTTCCTAAAAACCAAAATAGATTCTCTACACTCGAATATAAAAGAATTGCTGAAAAATTAGAGAAGGTTCTCTCTATGCCGATAGTTTTTTTATTTGAATCATTGGAGTATTTCGAACGCAATAGGCTTATTGAAAAAGGGGTATATTTCGTAGTAAATATAAAATATGTTTTTCTCCCTTTTCTTTTAATTAATTCTATTCAAAACAAGCGTAATATAAGGCAGAAGCTATCTTCTGTTGCACAATATTTACTATTATTTCATTTACAACATACAAATATAGACGGCTTTTCATTAAAAGATATTGAAGCAATTACGCCATATAAATATGTCACATTATCTCGTGCTATTAAA
>CAZYQA010000076.1:0-9020 GCA_964649555.1 uncultured Muribaculaceae bacterium | reverse complement strand
GTAAATATTGATCCGGTGTTCATTCCGGCAATATTGAAAAGCCCCCGTATGATTGATTATGGTTTTCCTTTTATTGTAGCTGATGTACCAGACTCCTCTATCAATGCTAATTCAAATTTATTAAAAGGGGATAAAATAATGGCATTAAACGGAGCTCCTACAGAAACATTTTACGATGTTGCTAACTTCCTTAAGAATTACAATCAGGACACTTTGGTTGCTACTATTGCAAGGGGAAATGAGATAGTATTGGTACCATTAGCAATAAGTAGCGATAAGAAAGTTGAAATATTCCCAACTAATCCTACTGAAATATATAATATAACCACTAAGAAATATAACTTGCTTACTTGTATACCTGCAGGATTTAATAAAACTATTGAAACAGTAGATAACTACATAAAAGAGCTAAAACTTATTTTCTCCCCTAAAACAGAGGCATACAAATCGGTTGGTAGCTTTATTTCAATAGGTAAATTATTCCCGGATCAATGGGATTGGTATAGATTCTGGAACATTACTGCATTCCTATCTGTTATGTTAGCAGTGTTGAATCTACTCCCTATACCGGCACTTGATGGTGGGCATATATTATTTACTTTATATGAAATAATTACAGGTAAGAAGCCAAGTGACAAATTCCTTGAATATGCACAAATGGTGGGTATGCTTTTATTATTAGGGCTTATGGTTCTAGCTTTCGGAAACGATATATTTAGATTATTTAATTAAAAAAAGAATTGATTATGAGAACGTTTCTTTTATTTACAAGAATACTTCCGCTTATATTTTTTGCATTGAGTTGCTCAGGTAGCGGAGATATATTAAAACCAACGGTGAGTGGAAAAGCCGGCGAGGTAATAGTAGTAATGAGCAAAGCAAATTGGGAATCTGAACCGGGCACTGATTTGAGATCAATTCTTGCAGTAGATTACCCTTATTTACCTCAAAAGGAGCCTGCATTTACACTTATAAATATTACTGAAAAAGATTTTTCTTCAATATTTCAGGTACATAGAAATATAATTATATTGAAAACAGATCCTAAATATTCAGAAGCTACAATGGTAACGCAAGAGGATATTTGGGCTGCTCCTCAAACTGTAATCACTATTACAGCTCCTAATGCTGCAAGTGCATCTGAACTAATAGAGAAAAAAAAGGATATTATATTTAATACTCTAAGCCAAGCTGAAAGAAACAGAGTAATTAGAAACTCTAAACGATATGAAGAGGTTTCATTGAGAAAAATGGCAGCTGAGGAGTATGGTGGATCTCCATATTTTCCAAAAGGATATTCATTGAAGAAAAAATCAGATGATTTTACTTGGATATCTTATGAAACAACTTATACCAACCAAGGTATATTTATGTACAAAATTCCATACAAGGATAGCACTTCTATGAGTATTGATAACTTAATTAAGGCAAGAAACGAAGTAATGCAAAAAAATGTATTAGGTATGCTAGATAATAGTTATATGACTACAAGTAGTGAAGTGACTCCAAGCCTGAATTGGATTAAATATAAAGGGAGAGATTTTGCTGAGATGAGAGGTTTTTGGGAAGTAAAGAATGACTTTATGGGTGGCCCTTTCGTTTCTCATGCGTTTTATGACAAGAATTCTAATAACATAATTGTTTTAGAGGGATTTGTATATGCTCCAAGGTACGATAAAAGAAACTATCTGAGACAGGTTGAATCGATACTTTACTCTTTTGACTGGAAAGAAGATTTCAACAAATGATAAAAAAATGAAAATTTTTTCGGAAAAAATTTGGAATTAAAAAAAATGTTCTTACCTTTGCAATCCCAAACGAAACGCACTATCACGGTGCAATTCTGAAAAAGTTTTTTGAAAGGTCGGTTCGTCTAACGGTTAGGACTCAAGATTTTCATTCTTGCAATAGGGGTTCGATTCCCCTACCGACTGCTAATAATATAAAAAAATAATAATATGGCAAATCACGCATCAGCTGAAAAGCGTAATCGTCAAAACGAGAAACGCAGGCTGCACAATCGCTATTATGCGAAAACAACACGTAATGCTATCAAAGCGTTACGTAACACTACAGACAAAGACGCTGCAGTAGCTTTACTTCCAAAAGTATATGCAATGTTGGATAAATTAGCTAAGAAAAATATTATCCACAGCAACAAAGCAGCAAACTTAAAAAGTGGTTTATCAGTACATGTAAATAAATTAGCATAAATTGCTTTTTTGTCATAAGAAGTTAAAAAAACTTTCTCAACTTTGAGGAAGTTTTTTTTTATTTTATGTACAATGAAGAATAATCTTACAATTAATGATTGGGAGGCTTGTGATAAGCCTAGAGAGAAGTTTTTAACATTAGGGGCAGAATCATTAAGTAATGCTGAGCTTTTAGCAATATTACTAAGGTCGGGCACAAAAGATCTTAATGCTATTGAACTTGGCAGAAGAATTCTTACTTCGGCAGGAAACAAACTCTCCTCGCTAAGAAAATTTAGCATTGAAGACTACAAACGCTTCAAAGGTATAGGAGATGGAAAAGCTCTATCTATTATGGCCGCATTTGAGCTTACCAGGCGTGCCGAGATGGAGAATAATATATCTACTCCAAAAATTTACTCATCTAAAAATGCGGCAACATTGATTGCTCCTTTATTAAAGGATAAACAGCATGAAGAGTGTTGGGTACTATACCTTAATAGATCTAATGCTCTTATCGCAAAAGAAAGGCTATCTAGCGGAGGTATAAGCTCAACAGTGATGGATATTAAGATGATTATAAAAAGAGGTATAAATAAACTGGCTTCTTCTATAATTTTAGTGCATAATCATCCTTCCGGCAATAAGCAGCCCGGAGAGCAAGATAAGATACAAACAACCAGATTAAAGGAGGCCGCAGATATGTGTGATATTGATTTACTTGATCATATAATAATTGCAGGTGAAAATTATTATAGTTTTTTGGATGAAGGTTTGCTGTAAGTTCGTATAGATTATTTATCTTTGCGCAAAAATTTTATGAAAATAGTTAATCTAGGAGAAAATAATTCTGTACTAAACAGATTTATTGCCGAGTTGCGTGATGTTAACATTCAAAAAGACAGTATGCGTTTCAGACGCAACCTTGAAAGAATAGGAGAAATTTTTGCTTATGAGATAAGTAAAACGTTGGAATATCAAACAAAGGATGTGACAACTCCACTTGGAATAGCGCAATGTAATCTGGCAGAAGAAAATTTAGTAATCTCATCCATATTAAGAGCAGGGCTCCCCTTACATAATGGTATATTAAATTATTTTGACAAAGCTCAGAATGCCTTTATAGCTGCATATAGAAAATATGGAAAGGATAATAAGTTTACTATCCAGATTGAATATGCCAGCTCACCTAATCCGGAAAATAAAATACTTATTCTGGCAGATACAATGCTTGCTACAGGATCATCAATAGTGCTTACTTATGATAAGCTTATTGGGTTGGGAGAGCCTCAACACACTCATATCGTATGCCCTATTGCAAGTGAATATAGCCTTGGCTATTTATCAAAGAATTTGCCTCACAAAAAGGTTACTCTTTGGGTGGGTGCTGTTGATCAGGAATTGACAAACAAGTCTTATATTGTACCGGGGCTTGGAGATGCAGGTGACTTAGCATTTGGCGACAAATTATAGTTTTTCCCAAACAAGAATACCATTGAGATATGTGGAGTTAACCTTAGCTCCTAATATCTCTTTTTCATTTGCAATCATCAGATCAGTATCCAATACAACAAAATCTGCATATTTGCCCAATTCTATGCTCCCTTTAATATCTTCTTCTTGCGTAGCTTTTGCGCCCCATATTGTCATAGATCTTATTGCATCCTCTTTGGATAAGGCTTCTTGCATCTGAAATCCAGCCTCAGGTTGCATATCTATATTTTTCCTATATACTGCTGCATAAAAAGTATAAATAGGGTTTACTCCCTCAATAGGAAAATCAGTACCACTTGGCAGCCACCCGTATTGTTTAAGCAGTGATTGATAGATATAGGCACTTTCTATTCTATCTCCCAGCCTCTCCACAGCCCAAAACATATCTGAAGTACAGTGAGTGGGCTGTATTGATGGAATCACGCCGTATTCACTAAATTTATTCAGATCTTCTTTATCTATTATCTGAGCATGCTCTATTCTCCAATTCAGTTTACTCTGATTCAAATTGAAGAATTCTCCATATATATCAAGAGTCCTTCTGTTTGCCATATCTCCAATGGCATGTGTGGCCACCTTAAATTTATTATCGTAAGCCCATTGACACATATCTCTGAACTCTTGCTCAGAGGTCACCTCTTTACCGCTATTTAATTTATCATCCGAATAGGGATGAATCAGGGTTGCTCCGCGTGAGCCAAGTGCCCCATCAGCATATAATTTTATTGTTTCAACTTTAATGTTTTTATGATGAAAAGGTACATTGTATTTTTCCATCCCATCTTTTGTTGCAGAGAGCCATATATCAGCTTTTAGAATAAATTTATTTTCGTTTATAAGTGATGTTATAACATCTATAACTTTGCTTTCTTCTTCAGTGCATACAGATGTTAGCCCATGTTTGAAGCACTCTTGTTGAGCTAACAGAATGTATTTTGCTATATCTTCATTATTATACTCCAATACTGCATTTTTTATCTCTTCGCATATATATCCAAAAAATAATCCTCTTATTTTGCCAATCTTTGCATCTGGTATCACTGCTTTATTTATTGCTACATCATTTACAATTGAGGCATGATAATCTATTCTTGTAAGAACAACAGGAATATCCGGAAATAGCTCGTTTAATCGTTTATTATCGGGAAATTCTTTTATTTCCCATAGATTTTGATCCCATCCATCCCCTATAATAAATTTTACATCAGGGTTGTTTGCTCTATATGATACCAGTGAATCGATTATGGATTCGTAAGAGGTTAGGCCTCTGAGGTTGACATAACTCAGCATACTGCCAAGCCCAAATAGATGGCAGTGTGAATCTTGAAATCCGGGATAAATAGGGGCTCCTTTGAAGTCTTTTAATATTACTTTTCCACAAGTATAAAAGTTTTCAAATATATCGGAATTAGTTCCTATTCCTATATATTTGCCATCTTTTACAGCAAAAGCCTCTGCTATAGTAAATGATGAATCAATGGTATATATTTTACCATTATATCCGATAAAGTCTGCTCTTTGTTTCATTTTACATTTTGTACAAAGTATTAAAATAGCAAGTAGAAACAATAGACCTAATGAAATCCGTTTCATAGGCAAAGCATTATACATAAGTTGGTTATAACTCTTTCCTGAGTCTAGCTATCGGGATATTTAATTGCTCTCTGTATTTTGCAACAGTTCTCCTTGCTACCAAATATCCTTTCTTTTGCAGTACTCCTACCAATTCTTCGTCCGTTAGGGGTTTAGATTTATTCTCTGCATCAACACTCTCTGATAGTATTTTTTTTATCTCTCTTGTTGATACTTCTTCGCCACCTTCTGTCATTAATCCTTCCGAGAAGAAGTACTTCAAAGGAAATATTCCAAATGGTGTTTGTATGTATTTACAATTCACAACACGTGATATTGTTGAAATATCCAGCCCGGTCTTTTCTGCAATATTTTTAAGCACCATAGGTTTGAGCTTAGTTTCATCGCCATCCATAAAATATTCTCTCTGAAAATCTATTATCGCATTCATAGTATTTTGCAAAGTATTTTGGCGCTGTTTAATTGCTTCAATAAACCATTTAGCAGAATCTAACTTTTGCTTGACAAAACTTGCTGCCTCTTTTCCGGCTCTATCGTTATTTGATGATTTAATTAAAAGATCTGCATATCTTTTATTTACTCTCAACTCAGGCACATTGAATTTAGGCATTGTCATAATAAGTTCGCCATCTTTCTCTTCAAGTAAGAAATCCGGCACAACCTGTTGAGCTTGCTCGGTATAGGAATCATCTATCTGCCCACCCGGCCTAGGGTTTAGCTTTACAATCTCATCAATCGCCTCTTTCAATTCTTGCTGCGTAATACCCAGCTTCGATATGATTTTATTATAGTGTTTTTTGGTAAATTCATCAAAATAATCACTAAGAATTGTTTGTGCCAACTCTTGTTGCTTTGTTTTTTGTCTTGCTCCTATTTGCAATAACAAGCACTCCTGAAGGTTTCTGGCTCCAATTCCAATAGGCTCAAACTCCTGTATTATTTTGAGTAATTTCTCAAGCTCTTCTTCTGTTGTTTCTATATTTAATCTAAAGGAGATATCATCTGCCAAAGATTCCAAGTCTCTTCTTAAATATCCGTCATCATCTAAGCTTCCTATTACGAAGATGGCTATTGCTCTCTCTCTTTCATCCATCTTTCTATAGCCTAATTGCATTTCGAGGCTTTGATGAAAGCTCTCTCTTACAGAAAATGTACTGTATTGCGGCTTCTCATCTTTGCCATGATTATTTACATAAAGTTTATATGATGGTGTGGGGTCATCTGTAGGGTACTCGCTCAGTGACACGTTTTTAGGAGCTTCATCAGGATCTTGTGACTCTGTATTCTCATCTAAAACAGGATTCTCTTCCAACTCTTTTTTTATCTTTTGTTCCAATTCAAGAGTAGGCAACTCAAGCAATTTAATTGTTTGAATTTGCAGCGGAGAAAGCTTCTGTAATTGTTTTTGATGTAAACCTTGTTTCAACATAATACAAAGATACAATAATTTATTTTATCTTAGCGCCATCAAAAATACAAATATGGAGAGTAAAAAACAATCACTTTCATTAGATGTAAAGGGGGCGCTGGCTTCAAAGAACCCTAAACTGGCTAAATATACCCCTTCGTTCATTATTTCTTTTCTTAAGAAACTTATTCATCAAGATGAAATGAACTTTCTTCTTCACAATAATGCTTCCAAAACAGGAGTTGATTTCGCATCGGGCATTCTTTATGATATGAACGTAAAAGAGAACATAAAGTTTGTGAATAAGGAGTCAATTAATTTAAAAGGAAGATATATTTTCGTATCAAATCACCCTCTGGGAGGGCTTGATGGGATGATTCTGATAAGTAAGCTCGGTGAATTACTAGATAATAATATAAAATTTGTTGTTAATGATTTATTAATGAACATAAAACCATTAGAGCCAATTTTTGTTCCTGTAAATAAGCATGGGAGTATGAATAAGGATTATGGTAATGCCATATCTGACGCTTTTGCTTCGGATGCGAATATTTTATATTTCCCTGCAGGTTTGTGCTCAAGACTAATCCACAATGAAATTGTAGATCTGGAGTGGAAAAACAGTTTCTTGAAACAAGCTATAAAATATAACAGAGATATTGTTCCCATTTATTTTGGTGGCAAGAATTCCAATAGGTTTTATAAGATAGCTAATATTAGGAAAAAGCTGGGGTTGAAGTTTAATATTGAAATGATTTTGCTTCCAAAGGAGATGATGCTTCAAAAAAATCGTATCTTTGACGTTGTTATCGGCACTCCCATACCTATTGAGAAACTAATTGAAGAACGGAATAATGGAAAATCTCTTAATGCTATTTGCAAGCAGATAAGAGAGTTGAGCTATAATCTGAAAAAATATTTAAATAATGAATAATATGGAACCTGTTATCCCGCCAATCGACAGAAGTTTGATTTTAAAGGAACTCACAAAAGATAAGTTTATCAGAGTTACCAGAAAAGGGGATAATTATTTATTTGAAGTTACTGCACAGGATTCTCCCAATATTATGCAGGAGATTGGGAGGCTTAGAGAGATCTCTTTCAGGCTTGCCGGTGGTGGCACCGGAAAAGCGGTAGATATTGACGAGTTCGATACTGATCCTCATGAGCCTTATCGCCAACTTATTGTATGGGATCCTAAGGATGAGGAGATTATTGGTGGCTACAGATATATAAACTGTGGAGGGCTAGATGTTGAGAAAATGGCTACCAGAGAGCTTTTTAATTTTTCAGATGCTTTCAAAAATGAGTATATGCCTTTTACTATAGAGTTGGGAAGATCTTTTGTGCAACCAAATTATCAAAGTACCAACCTCAAAAGAAAGAGCTTATATGCTTTGGATAATCTTTGGGATGGATTAGGTGCCCTGGTTGTGAAGTACCCTTTAGTGAAATTCTTCTTTGGCAAGGTGACTATGTATACTTCGTATGATGCTAGAGCAAGAAACCTTTTATTATTCTTTTTATCTAAGTATTTTCCTGATAACGAGCATCTTATTTCTCCTATAGAACCACTTAACTGTGATTCTGCCAATCCTTATTTTACTGAACTTTTCAAGGATCTTGATTATAAGGAAGCATATAAAGTTTTACAAAAGGAGCTTAAACAAAGAGGGGAACATATCCCACCGCTTATCAATTCTTATATGAATCTATCTCCTACAATGAAAGTATTTGGAACAGCTATAAATGGAGGATTTGGTGGAGTTGAGGAGACAGGAATACTAATTAGCATCCCTGACATTTATCAAGAAAAAATTGAAAGATACATAGGTCCATTAAAATTATTAGCTCACAAATTGCGAGCTAAAACAAAGAAGAGGAACTAAAAATCTGTTTTAATTCTTATCAGTATTATATTATTGCAGGATAATCAATATTCTCTTTTACAACTATTGCATTAGGGAAAACTTTATTAATTTCCTGCAATGCTTTTATTGCATCGGATTTTGTTCTATAATTTCCCACAACTACTTTAAAATATGGATTTGTATAGCTCCTATATACAGGTATCACGGGGAAACTTTCTCCAAATAATGTGGATATATTTTCCGATTCTCCCCTAGCTGTCTGTTTGTTATCAAAGAACAACCTTATCCTGAAACCGTTTCTTTTTTTACTCTTGTTACTTTCTTTGTAGTAATGTAGTGTATTGGGCATATAGCTCGGTTGATTTAATTGCACCTCTCCCCCATTATCACTACTTTTAGATAGTATATCAAAAATTGATTGACCTATCAAAGTGGAATCAACAAGCGTCTGTACTTTCTCTT
>CAZYQA010000075.1:0-9044 GCA_964649555.1 uncultured Muribaculaceae bacterium | reverse complement strand
AAAGAGACTCCAATTTGAAAAATTATGAAAAAAGTCTGAATAACCCAGAAACTCCTTATCAATCTCACCTGAAAAGAACTTACCGATTTGCTTATTATTAATTATAAGCGAATTCCCATACAAAGTGTTTACCATGTTTGCAAACTCTTGATTATCCAACATTGAAGTATTGTTTGCGAAATGTCTGATAGAACTCTCAAGTACATAAGGAGAATTACTTGCCAATAAAAGAGAACCCCTTATAGCTATATTTAATCCATTGGAATATGTATACATTTTTACACCATTATATTCTCTCACCTTAGCACCCTTTTGATTTCTTATCTCACTAAAAACAGACGAAGCCTGTTCTGAAGGCTCAAAATCCAAAATTTGCAGAAAAGAGACACTATTTTTCGATGAATAATGCAGAGAGTAAATAAATGGCACGTTATCAATTTTAGAAAACTTCAATAAATCATTTTGCAGATCAACCATGGGATTTGATCTTTCAAAAACACCATAAGCAAAAGAAGAAGTATCTAATAACACACTTCTATAATCCGACAAGCAATCAAAATAAAATACCATGATCGCATCACTTGGCACACCTGAAAAAATAGTCATATTTAAATTCTCTTTTTTATCAGATGTTTTATTTGATTTACCCTTAAAAATTATCAATGATATGATAATAACAGATACAATTATTCCTCCTCCTACTATACAATATTTGAATAATTTTTTGCTTGCTCTCATTAAAACATAATTTATGCGTGCAAATATACAAAATAAAGATATTATCTATACTCATACAATGCAAAGAAGGCTGTTCAAAAATAAATCTTGAACAGCCCTCTTTTTATGAAGATTACTAGAATGGCAAATCCTCTGCTCCCGAGCTATCATCTGTGATACCATTAAACGGATCGTTTGCCGGCATATAAGAATTTTGCTGTGCTTCCGGTTGAGCAGGATTATCTTTCTGAATTCTCCAAGCTCTGATATCAGAATACCATCTTCCATTATACTCTCTTGATTCAAGATTAATAGAAACATTCAGAATATCACCAGGCATATATTGTGCAAGATCTGCAACTTTATCGCTCCCCCACACATTCATACATACCTTCTTTGGATATGTCTCAAGTGTTTCAACTACAAAATCTTGCTTGCTCCAAGCCCCTCTTGCACTCTCACCATTTTGTACAGAGAGCTTATCTATCAATTTACATTTTAGTTCTAACGCCATTCTACTTAATAATTATTTCTTTTTCTCTTCTTTTTTAGCCTCTTTATTAACTTTCAAAAGCTCAACTTCAAAAATTAATGTTGAATAAGCTGGCAATTTTTCGCTCATAGCACGTGGGCCATAACCCAATTCATAAGGGATCCATAATTTAATCTTACCACCCTCACCTACAAGTTGCATACCTTCAGTCCACCCAGGTATAACTTGATTTAATGGGAATTTTGCAGCTTCTCCTCTTTCGTAAGAAGAATCAAATTCGGTACCATCTAATAAAGTACCTCTGTAATTTACCTCAACTGTATCAGTTGGTGAAGCAAAAACATCAGAACCTTCACGCTCAATAACGTATTGAATACCTGATTCAGTTTGTTTAACGTTTGCATTGCTTTTATTTTTCTCAAAGAAATCAGCTTGTTGTTGTGTTTTAAGTTTAGAACTAGCTTCTTCAGCAAGCATCATATACTTTTGAATAACCATTCCAGCCTCTTGCTCACCTACTTTAAGATCTTTTTTACCATTTACTACATCTTGCATAGCTTTCATAATCTCATTATAATTAAGATTATTTAGGTTTGAACCTTTTAGCATACTCCCAAAAGATACACCTACAGCATAGCTCACTGAATCAACTTGTGCTTTTGTAGTACCTGGTAATAATTCAGCTTTATTACCGCCGCATGATGCTAAGAATAATGCACCAACAGCACATACAGCTACCAATTTTGTTTTAATCATTTTCATAAAAATTATATTTATTAAGTTTTCTAAAATCTAATTATCTGAATCATCGGACTGTGCAGTTTTAGGCGATGTAATCATTATTGAAACAACACCTGCAATTGCCGCTACTAACGAGGTAACAAGGATAGCAGCTTTACCAATATTCGCAATCTCCTCAGAATCAAACGCCAAACCATCAATAAAAATTGACATTGTAAAACCTATACCGGCAATAATACCCAAAGAGAATACCTGGCTCCATTTTACACCCTTGGGAAGCTCTGCAATATTAAATTTAACGGCAATCCAACTGAAGATAAAAATACCAACAGGTTTACCTACTAGCAATCCCAAGAATATTCCTGTAGCAACTGATGCCGGAGGAAAAGCAAAAATATCATCTGTCATTTGCACTCCTGCATTTGCCAATGCAAATAAAGGCATAATAAACCATACAACCCAAGGATGTAATCCGTGCTCTAAGTTATGCATTAAAGGAGTAGCCTTGTAAACAGTATCAGACATTAAGCTGATTGCCTCTTTTTGCTCAGAATTTCCTAACATAGCTTTATTATCCTCTGCAGAGTTTTTAAATGATATCATCAATGATTTCATTTGCTCATAGAATGTCTTATCACTTATTACCCCTTTAGATGGGAAAGTAAGAGCAGCTATAACTCCTGAAATAGTTGCATGAACACCTGACTCATAAATAAACAACCACAAGAAAAATCCCGGAACTATATAAACAAGTAGGTTTTGTACCCTATACTTATTCAATAATAATAAGATTACCACAACTCCCGCTGCATACATTAGCATATTCAAATCTAAAGCATGCGAAGGGTAGAAAATTGCTAATACAATAATAGCACCCAAATCATCCACAATAGCTAATGCTGTAAGAAAAACTTTCAAACTCAAAGGTGCTCTTTTACCTAAAAGAGATAATATACCTAATGCAAAAGCAATATCCGTAGCCATTGGAATACCCCAGCCATTTGCACTTTCAGGATCTGAATAGTTGAATGAAAGGTAGATTAATGCAGGAATAATCATTCCCCCTATTGCGCCAAAAATAGGCAAAGCAGCATGTTTTATAGAAGACAATTCTCCAACCAACATCTCTCTTTTAATCTCCAACCCTACAACAAAAAAGAAAATGGCCATTAAACCATCATTAATCCAATGCCCAATAGACATCTTCAAAGAAAACTCACCTATTGTAATACCTGCATATTGATTCCAAAAATCACCAATAAAACTTAAGGAGGGGATATTTGCCGCTAATAATGATATTATAGCGCAAATAAGAAGTAAAATACCACCTGTTGCCTCATTGTGAAAAAAAGATTTAAAATTTCTAGAAATACCTTTACTCATCTTTAATTATATAAACGTTTAAAATAATAATCAAATGCAAATATACTCTTTTTCTTTAATTATCTTTTAATTGAGCGGCTTAAATTGGTATAAATCGCAAGTTTAAACAAAACTCTGGCTCCCACATTTGCGTCCCATTCGTTATCTTCAGAAGGTGCCACTTCGCATAAATCAAATCCTACTATTTCCTTTCCGCTTTTTGCTAATTTATATAATAAATAATCTGCCTCTCTAAAAGATAATCCTCCGGGAACAGGTGTTCCGGTAGAAGGACACATATCAGGAGACAATCCATCGATATCAAAACTCACATACACCTTTTGCGGTAATGTTCCTATAATTCTGTCGCAAATACTCTTCCAATTCTCTCCATCAAATTTTTTATCCGATAATACCGAATCCGTGAAAGAAGTAACTTTTGGATTTTTTGTCATTATCTCATATTCATCACTGCAAAAATCTCTTACAGCAACCTGAGTAATTGCCTTAACATTTGGAATCTCATTAAGCACATTATACATAATCGAAGCATGAGAATAAGTAAAACCCTCATAAGCCGCTCTTAAATCCGCATGAGCATCAATATGTAAAATACCTAAATCTTCATACTTTTCACTTAATGCCTTAATTAATCCTAAAGGAACGCTATGTTCACCTCCCACTAATCCAACTATCTTACCTCTCTCTAAATACTCATTAGATATACCGTAAACATATTCATTAATTTGTTCTGAAGCCTCATTTACAGACTCAATCTCTTTCATTAAACTCTCCCCAACTCTCCCCGAAGACAATTCATCTATAACATCAGATGCTATCTTTCTCATTCTCTTATTATGCTTTACAAGATTCTTATCCGTAGGCAAAGTTCCTATCTTTATATCCCAGGCATTTGGAATATTCTCATCAAAAAGATCTACCTGAAGCGAAGCATCTTTTATAGCTTCAGGTCCATCGGAAGTCCCATCACTATAAGAAGTAGTAACATCCCAAGGGACAGATACAATAATCATATCTGATTCATCAATACCATAAGGTAAACCAAAAAAGTTACCATTAGCTACACCAATGTCATTCGGATTAAATTCACTGCTCATTATATTATATTTTAAATCAATTTACACAATACCTTCTCTTAAAACATCATGAATATGTATAAGCCCGGCATACTTGCCACTATGAGTAACCACTACAGATGTGATTTTGTTCTTTTCCATTATCCTAAAAGCATTCACCGCAAGCTCATCTTCATCAATCATTTTAGGATTTTTAGACATTATATCCTTTGCCAGAAGTTGCTCCATGTGCAATCCTTTCTCAACCATCCGTCTTACATCACCATCAGTAATTATTCCGATTAAATTTTCATCCGCATCCAAAACAACCGTGGCACCCAACCTATTTTGTGAAATATTGATAATTGTGTTCTGAATATTCTCATCATCTTTAACCCAAGGTTTCTGAGTTTTACTGTAAATATCCTCAACTCTCAGATATAACTTTTTACCTAAAGATCCTCCAGGGTGATATTTAGCAAAATCTTCTTGGGAAAACCCTCTCATCTTTAAAAGACAAACCGCCAAAGCATCCCCCATTACCAACTGAGTGGTAGTGCTTGAAGTTGGAGCTAAATTATTAGGACAAGCCTCACTGTCAACAGTTGCCTTAATAACATAATCTGAGTGAAGAGCAAGATAGGAATCACAATTGGATACCATTGCTATCAACTTATTTCCCATCCTATTAATCAAAGGAACAAGAACTTTAATTTCAGGTGTATTTCCACTTTTTGATATACACATTACAATATCGTGCTCTTGAATTATTCCTAAATCTCCATGTATAGCATCCGCCGCATGCATAAAAATCGAAGGAGTACCTGTAGAATTTAAAGTAGCAACGATCTTGCTTCCAATTATCGCACTCTTTCCAATTCCGGTAATAATCAATCTCCCCTGAGAATTATAAATTAGATTTAATATATCAACAAACGTATCGTCTATAAAAGGTTTTAATTTGCTTACAGCCTCAGCCTCTTTATCTATAACACTTATAGCTAAATCTTTGAGGTCATTTTTTAAAATTTCCATAAAAAAATTTTGTAGAAAATAAACTATTGGGTAACTTAGAGCCACAAAGGTAAAGAAATATTAACAAATATGGAGGTAACATCAGAGATTTTACACAATAAACTAAAAGAGTTCTTTGGTTTCAATTCTTTCAAAGGGGAACAAGAAGCTGTTATCAAAAATCTGATAGAGGGGAATAATACATTTGTTCTAATGCCAACAGGGGGAGGCAAATCACTTTGCTATCAATTACCGGCGTTTGTGATGCCGGGTACTGCGATAGTTATATCACCACTGATTGCTCTTATGAAAAATCAAGTGGATGCTATAAGGGGGTTTGTTTCAAACCAAGACGGAATAGCACACTTTCTAAACTCATCATTAAATAAGACTCAATTAAATGAGGTTAAGGAAGATCTTTTAAATGGAGTCACGAAACTACTTTATGTAGCACCCGAGTCACTCACTAAAGAGGAAAATATCCAACTGCTCAAGCAGTGCAACATATCATTTTATGCTGTAGATGAAGCACACTGTATTTCAGAATGGGGGCATGATTTCAGGCCTGAATACAGAAAAATTCACCCTATAGTAAATGAGATAAAGAAAGCCCCGATTATTGCACTAACAGCCACTGCAACACCAAAAGTACAATCTGATATTCAGAAGAATTTAGGGATGCAGGATGCAAAAGTTTATAAATCATCTTTCAACAGAGAAAACTTATATTACGAAATAAGGCCAAAAGTAAACACAGAGAAAGAGATTATAAAATTCATAAAAAACAATAACGGGAAATCGGGTATCATTTATTGCCTAAGCAGAAAAAAAGTTGAAGAACTTGCGGAGTTATTAAACGTAAATGGTATAAAAGCTCTCCCCTATCATGCAGGATTAGATGCTGTAACAAGGGCTGCTAACCAAGATAAGTTCCTTATGGAAGAGGTAGATGTAATTGTTGCAACAATTGCATTCGGTATGGGTATTGACAAACCCGATGTAAGATTTGTCATGCACTATAATATCCCTAAAAGCCTTGAAGGCTACTACCAAGAGACAGGAAGAGCCGGCAGAGATGGAGGAGAAGGGCAATGTATTACATTTTACAGCTACAAAGATATTCAGAAGCTAGAGAAATTCATGCAAAGCAAACCCTTAGCTGAGCAAGAGATAGGAAAGCAACTTTTAAATGACACGGTAGCTTATGCCGAATCAAATGTTTGCAGAAGAAAAACGCTTCTTAATTACTTTGGAGAAACTTATGAGACAGTCAATTGCGGAAGTTGCGATAACTGCCTATACCCTAAGAAACAGTTTGAAGGTAAAGACTTTATAATAACTGTTATAGAGCTGATCAAAGGGATGAAAGAGCACTTTAAGGCTGATCATCTGGCGAATATCCTTGGAGGAGTAACAAACTCGATAATAAAATCATACAATCACAATAAACTGGATTTGTTTGGAGTAAATCCCAATAAAAACAATAAGTTCTGGTTGGCAGTGATAAGGCAAGCTATAGTAATGCAATATCTATATAAGGATGTTGAGAAATATGGTTTGGTATTTATTACGGAAAAAGGGGAAGAGTTCTTTAAGAATCCTCAATCGGTGCTTCTAACAGAAGATAGAGAATTTGCAGAAGGGGAAGATGATGATGAAATCGTTACTATCGGATCTGGTAAACAACATACAGGTGGAGGAGACCCTGTTCTTTTATCGATGTTAAAAGAGATAAGAACCTCCATGTCTAAAAGATTGAAACTACCTGCATTCGTAATATTTGGGGATCCATCTCTTGACGATATGTCTATCCAATACCCTACTACAATTGACGAACTTAAAAATTGTCAAGGAGTAGGTGAAGGAAAAGCAAAAAAATTCGGTAAAGAATTCGTTCAACTCATTGCAAAATATGTAGAAGAGAACGATATAGACAAACCATCTGATTTTGTAGTAAAATCTGTAGTGAATAAATCGTTAAATAAGGTTTATATAATTCAGAATATCGACAGAAAAACTCCTCTTGATGAAATTGCAGACGCAAAAAATCTTGAATTGGATCAAGTATATGACGAAATTGAAGCCATTGTAAACTCCGGAACTAAAATCAATATCGATTACTACATAAGGCAAGTAATTGATGAAGACAAAATTGACGATATTTACGAATACTTCAAAGAAGAAGCCACTTCCGATTCCATAAACGAAGCAATGAAAGCCTTGGGGCACGATTACACAGAAGAAGAAGTAAGATTAATAAGGATAAAATTCTTATCTGAATTGGGTAACTAATTATTTACTAGACAAATCAATCCAATTAATTGATTTATCCCTACCCCAATAAGTTAGCTGCCGTTTAGCATAACGGCGGCTATTTCTTTTTATTAGCTCAACCGCTTCTTCTAAACTACAATTTCCATCAAAATATTCAAATAGCTCTTTATACCCCACAGTATTCATAGATGGCATACTTCTATACTCAATCAGGCTTTTAGCCTCCTGCACCAAACCTTGCTCCATCATAATATCCACCCTCCTATTAATACGATCATATAGCTCTGCACGATCTCTATTAATCCCAATTTTATAGATATTGAATGGGCGCTCTTTTTTGGGCGCACTCTTCCAATCAGAGAACTTTATACCTGTTTGAATAGTAACTTCCAAAGCTCTCACAACTCTATGAGGATTTAGTATATCAATCGAATCATACGATGCACTATCTATCAATTTCAACTCCTGCCTCAAAGAATCAAGCCCCTCATCTTGCAATCTTTTCATCAACTTTGCTCTCAACTCTTGATCAGCCTCAGGGAAAGCATCCAGCCCATTACAAAGAGCATCAATATACATCCCAGAGCCACCAACCATCACAATATCATCATGTTTGAGAAACAACTCATCAAGTAGCTCAAGAGCTTCAAGCTCATATCTCCCCGCCGTATAATACTCACTCACAGAATTAGAGTAAATAAAATAATGCTGCACCCTCTCCAATTGCATATCGGAAGGGGGTGCAGTACCTATTTTCATCTCCTTAAATATTTGTCTTGAATCACAGTTCACTATTGGAGAACCAAACTTTTCAGCTAATTCAATAGAATAATCCGTTTTTCCAACACCTGTTGGCCCAAGTACAATATGTAAATTCTTATTTTTCTCTATCATCAATTATTCCTCACCCTCAGGTAATTCATCTTCATCAAAAGCAACATCATCACCACCATCATCAATAGGATCAGTAATCTGATCAAAATCATCATATCCTTTTGCAAACTGCTCAGGGTTTCTCCCCTTTTCAGCAACCAACCTAGGATAAGAAGCTCTAAAAGATGGCTCTACCTCTCCTAAAAACGCAAAACTAATAATTCTATCCTTCTTAAGATCGAATACATATTCAATAATCTCTTCCCCTTTAGCTACAAGTTTATCTATCGTAATAGTATCCATTGAACCATCACCCATATCAAACAATCCATATTCGCTACAAGTTTTAGCTCCAGGCTTAACACCTCTGAATTCAACCATTTGATCAGGAGCAAAACCGAAGTCATTTAATAAAAAATTATGGAGTTGATACAGTGTAGTATCCCCTTTCACTTCATATTCCCTCATAAAAACTTTACTCCCGGGAATTGATC